>JBKJNS010000383.1:0-5245 GCA_046593455.1 Chitinophagales bacterium
TACTTGTGCAATCAATTGCTTGTACATTTAAAATAAAATTTCATCATCGTAATTATTTTCTCATCGTTTTCTTTTTAATTGTTGCAGCAGCCGGAAAATAAATTCTACTTTTATACCGCATCAAGAAAGTCACGACGTGACTTGGCAACCGGGCAGTGAAATGCCACGGTGCCTTCGGAATCAAAATCCGGATGTGCGGCGAAAGCCGAACGCAAATTTCACAGTGGAGCAATTCACTTTCTCGCTCTTGATTTTCTCCGGTGCAAAAAGTTGAAATCATTTTTTCACTTAAAAACTTTTTCATCATGGAAAATTATACCTGCAATCATCAGCGCGATGATGCTGAGCAATTTCCTGTTTACCACATTAAGAAGAATGTGTACTCACTTCATATTCCACTTGAAGCTTCAAGGGAATGTTATTCCATGGAGGAAAATGATAAAATGGCAAAGAAATACGGACCAAAGAAATTTCCGTGTTTCGTTATCCGCTGTATTTGGGGTGGCTACTTCATCATGCCTGTCAACTTCGTTCTGCCCGGGGAAGTTGATCTGCAGGACATAAGCGTGGGAAGAACGTATGTGGTTCCAAAAAAGTGGGAGGGTTTTCCAAATAATCCGCCAGCCAGAATCCTGTTCCTTCTTTTTCTGGACCACGATTCCATCTTTTGTGCATTAAATGTTCCGGTATGTCTTGCAGTGGCGCCCGATCGTTCCTTCTATATGCATGAGTACTTTAAAACCACTGAAACCAACGAAGCACCGTGGAATACGCATTGGATGAATTTGCCGGAGTTCACTTATTTTTTAAGGCAGAAAGGAAAAGATGGAAAGCTTGCCATTGAGCTTTATTCGTCGTGTGATGTTACAGATATGGTGGGCTAATGAAAATTTTTCTCGCTGATGTTCCGCCGACCGACTACATTTTAAGGCAACACATCTCTTCAATAAAAAAAGGATGCCGTTTTCAGAGCATCCTTTTTTGCAATTTCTAATTTCTTTTTACTAACTCCCGATAAAATTATTTAGGAAGCAATACACGATCAATCACGTGAATCACACCATTAGATTGGTTAACATCATAAGTGCTGATGTTTGCAGTATTGCCCGATTCATCCATTAAAGTGATTGACACATCGCCGTTCATCATGGCTGTAAGTGTTCCGCCGCTAACCGTTTTAATCGTTGCTTTTCCGTTTCCTTTCGTGATCATTGATTTAAGATCGCTGTAAGAAACTTTACCTGCTACCACATGATAGGTTAATACCTTGGTAAGCATTGCTTTGTTCTCAGGTTTCAAAAGAGTTTCAACAGTTCCTGAAGGAAGATTTTCAAAAGCATCATTGGTTGGTGCAAACACTGTGAAAGGCCCTTTGCCTTTTAAAGTCTCTACCAAGCCCGCTGCTTTTACTGCGGCTACAAGCGTAGTGTGATCTTTTGAGTTTACCGCATTGTCAACGATATCTTTTTGAGGATACATTGTTTCGCCGCCAACCATCGTATTCATCATTGTCTGTGCGAAAGAAATTTGTGATGTAAAGACACTGCATACAAGTGCCATTACTAAAATTTTGATTTTGTTTTTCATTGTTTTAAAAGTTTTGTTTTTTGTTTTGTTGGTGTCAGATACGAGGTGTTTGACCTGCATGGGTTGGTTTTCTCTTGAAATATATTTTTTTAGAAATGAAATCCAACATCAGTTAATTGTGCGTAGAGTCAACTTTTTTAATTGAAACCGAGGAACTGCATTTCATTTTTGCAAGCAAAAAAGAAAGCTCCAATAAGGGTATTTATTTTCACGCTGCTTACTTGCATATCTTAAAAGATACCGAGGCAGAAACTTTACTGAGCAATGCAAAGCAGTTGAGAACGGAACTTAATCAAATGTGCGTATGATGTACAAGAATAAGAACACTCATGTAAAACTTATCTGCAAAATTATTTGCGGGATTTATCAGAGCCTCTTAACAAAAGGGCAAATCCAATTCCGAATAACAGTGTAATAAGCCCTGCGAAGAAGGGGAGAATTTCAGTTAGCGTCATGACGGTCGATGATTTTTAAATACATGCCAAAGCATAGGATTGAAGGAACCCAAATGCCAACAAATATCGCCATCTCATGTTCGCCGTTGAACCACGCATATTCAGAGAAGATGAGTGAGAGCAGTGCTGCGAGCATCAGCAACTTATCTGCGATTGAAAATTTTTTGAGCATTAGTTTATTTTTTTGTTTCAGTTTTTTTGAGTTTTACTTAGGATTATATTCTAATCCAAAGAGAGGTCGAAGTTAATCAAGAAATATTTGAATCTTAAGCTGATGAACAACCCGCGCTGTTCTAAGTCTTTTTATGAAGATCTTCAACCTCTTACTTAATCAATTTTTATATTGCATAGACAAACCTGTATCTCCATTAACTTTTAAACTTACCGCGGCGGTATCGCTTGTCATATTTGAAATTACCACTGCAGTATTAGCTGATACTTTTACATTAACAATTTGATTTACCGCTAATGTTTGAGGTGAATGTGTTCCCCCATCAATTGGAGCAAGGTAAATTTCAATTGGCTTTTTTGAAATATTTTCAAGCTTCACTCTAAAGGAGCCATGCTTGTTATTACCCAAAATAAACTGATCGTTTGGCTTTATGTAGGTGGTGGATTTTAAGCTGCCACAAGAAGTGAATAGTGAAAGCACTACAAGACTTAGTAGGATGTATTTCATTGTTTGTGATTTAGGTTTTAACTAAATTCAAATATTCAACAAAAAAACAGGCGAATTGTTTTTGATGATCCTGTGTAATATTTCTTTCATTGTTCAAAACCTTATTCAGGTTTAGAAAATAAGAATGGTTATAAGTTTGCCGACATCTTTTGTTTTGAAAAAAAATGATAACCCATTTCATTTCAACTTAAAATAAATATTTGCTGCGCTTCGTGTCGCATGTGCATCAACCACAACTAAATTGAAATCGCGAACACAAGCGAGAAAACCATTTTCAGTTTCTAACTTTGAAACATGGGTAACAGCACGAGAGTAATTCTATTTATTATTATTATCATTCTTTTGAATGTTTTCATTTTTGTTCTAATGATTTCAACCGTTGCTGAACCGATTGCAAAATTGTTGGCAGCAGATGAAACTTGGCAAACATTATATTTCATTTTTATTCCCATTGTCACCATTATTTTTTTCGACTGGCTGATGATATGGCTGCTGTCGAAATACATTTTAAGAAAGGAGAAAAATGATCCTTGAAAATATTTTTCAGCGATCATCAGCATGGAATTAATAACAGATGAATCAGGCCAGTCCCGAAATGTTGATGATGATAAGAATATCTAGCTCTTGCTTATGAGTAATATTCCCCACAAAATATATTTGCTGTTTATCGGATTTGTAAATTGGATTTTGGATTTTTTAAAAATTGGAAAAAAGAAAAGCAATCTAATCGCTGATGATAATGCAAGTTTACCAACCGAAGAAGATATTAAAAGACAACCCGGTTTAAAATGCCCCGAATGCGGTAGCATTATCCCGATTTCGATGAACCAATTATTGCAAATGCAAACTGTTGTTTGCAATAACTGTTTTCTTACTCTTGAAATTGTTCCCGAAAAATCCAAAGGTGCTTTGGAGGCGCTTGGTAAGTTAAAAGATGGATTTGATCATGCTGAAGCGGTCAAAAATTCTTCTTTACAGAAATAATGCTGTAAGACAATTTCGTAAAAGTATTTCAAAGATTTATTTCCGCCACGGGTTAAAACTTTTGCATTTAGTTTCAAAGTAAAAATTCACCCACAACATTTTTGCGAACGATATTATTACCAGCAATAGAATATACTAAGGCTCAGTAAACTTAGGTTCGCTTGGTTCAACAACTTCGTAGTCACGTTCCCAGCCTTCGTTTTGAAGTGTAATGGATTCTATTGCTACGCAGGGTTCGCCGTTGCTGTTCAATTCGCTGATCGGAATATATTCCGATGGCCAGCAACGAAAAATTCTCCATGCCTTCGCAAGTTGACCGGCTTCGTTGTAGAACTCCAGTATTACATCTTTTCTAAAATCTGCGAGTGAAACCTCGGCACCAAGTCCGCTGCCGAAGTTCCATACTTTATTTGCCCACCTTTCAAATTCTACATCATGCGAGATTCCTCTCTCCAAAACGATTGGTTCAAAAGAAGTTATTGAAGGAGATTTGCGAAACGAACTCGGGTCTCCGCCTTCGCGATGTTCCACCACATCAGTGGTTCGCTTGAGCGCACTTACCTTGCTAATGCCTGCAACATATTTACCGTCCCATTTAATCCTGAACTTAAAATTTTTGTAAGGATCAAAACGATTTTTATTTACTGTGAACTGTGCCATAATAATTTGTTTGTGGTTTATAATTTTTGTTGTCTTCAGGTTTTTTTTACAGAATTACTTTTTAAAAAATATCAAAAACCTTGGGTTAAAAATAGCTAAACATTTATTTGTGATGTTGTCATTCTTCTAATTGATATACAGTGATAAATTGAATAAATCATCAATGGTTAAGGATTGCAAACATTTTTTCTCTGCGCCGTTCAATTTCATTTTTCTGAGCATGGAAACTTACTTGCTCATTCAACTAATTAATTTTTTTACCTTAGTGCAAACAATTGATCTATATGGAAAACAAAAATTTCAATTTTTATATCTATGCATTTGCAATTTTCTTTTTATTCGCCTTAAGCGATTATTCCTGTTCTTCAGGGAAAAAGGAACTCATAATTCAAGGAACAGTGCAATCAGTTGAAAGAGGGAAAGATGGTTATACCGCCACCCTTACCGCTGATGACGGAAGTGATTTTGATGCGGTTTTCAGTCAGGTAAAACTGGGTGACGACTACCGTGTATTCACTGTAGGTGAACGGTTAAGGGTGGCAGGCGACTCAACCCGGATTAATAACAAATTGACGGTGACGGTAAACAAAATAAATCCCAACATTAATCCTCAATAACCAAGAGTTCTTTTATAGCAATACATAAACACAAGCATTGAAGTCAGTATGTTTATACTTTGATTTATATTAACGGTATTAATAAGAAACCGGCAAATCAACTTTGTTTATCGCTTGAAAAGAAAATAGCGACAGGGACGAAAAAGACAGAAAGAAAAATTATTTACCGGCTTACTAAAGCATCTACTTCTTTACATAGTGAAGCAAATATTTCCTCCACACTTCCTTCACCATTGAGCTCAATAAATTTTTTCTGGTTGCTG
>JBKJNS010000091.1:0-14881 GCA_046593455.1 Chitinophagales bacterium
TTCCCAAACAGCATAACGTATAGTAGCTGTGCCCGAAAGTGAGTGAGGAATTATATGAATACTAAGGAAACCATATTCACTTTCAATTACTGGCAGCATAGTTCCGCTATCTTTTAATTCAGTATAACATACGCTGTTATCGCAAATGCTTGCTTCCCAAAATGCAGGAACCTCTGCACTTATTTTTTTCCATTCAAAAAAAAGAGAGTCTTGGGTATTGTTTAGCTGCAGAATGTTGTAAACTGTAAGTTCATCAAACTGTGCAGTGGCTACTATAGAATCACCCGGGGAAAGCATGTAATTCTGTGCATATAAAAAATTAGCAGCAACAAAAAGAATTGTTGCTGCTAACAAAAGTGTTTTAAAAATGCGTGGCATATTAATGTGCAATGCACACTTTATTGTAAGAGGTAACTCCATTTACAATAGTTTTCAATAAATACATTCCGGGAAAAAGGCCGGCTGTGTTGATCGTTTTTTGAAAACTGCCCGACTGAACTTGCTCATTGGAAATCAAAGAAACATGCTGACCATTAATAGAGAGAAGCTGAATGCTTAACTCAGCAGATTCTTTCAAATTAAAACTGACATTTAGTAGGTCATTTGCCGGGTTAGGAAAAATGCCTGATGTAGTGAGTTCAGGTGAAACATTGTTTACACCGGTAGGATTTGCAAGAAAGAATTCATGAATCGCATCACTGATTTTAGTGGTATCGCTGGTTGTAAATCCAACGTGAGTAAACAAGACTTCATGAGTGCTGCCTGCAACCACTGCAATTGAAGGCATTCCAAATCCGCCATAGTATGCAACTTGTACTGTACCCGAATCAAAAGGAACTGAATTATATTCGTTGGTACTCACAAAATCAAGAACGCTTGCACAAGTAATTGAGTTATTGTAAGCGATGTGATAAAACAAAACATCATCAGGAAATTCAGTGAGTAAATCTTCATACATTGTTTTAAGTTTATCACCTGCAGTAACGCAAGAATTACAATTCAACATAAAGAATTCCATGATTACTACTTTGTTCTCATCGAGTGTTGAAAACAGATTATGAACTTCGCCGTTGCAATCGCTCATTGTAAAATCCAATGCAGTTGTTTGAGCTTTTGAAATCTGTACCAAAAATGTAAATGCAAACAGGAGTGTAAATAATTTTTTCATGTGTTAGAATTTTAGTTATTGTTTAATCTGCCTTCAAAACTAATACTAATCGGGTGCATAAACAAATTTTATCTCTTCCCAAAATCAAACACAGCATTCACATAAGCTAACCTGCCAACATAAGGGCCGCCATAAACTTCATACTTCAAATTATTCAAAAGATTTGAAGCTCCGATTTTAAGGTTCATAGAAATTTTTGGAAATTGCTTGTTCACTTGCGCATCTAATTTTCCGTAAGTAGGTACGAAACCGGTAAACTGCGGTGAACCTTCGTAAAGAAATCCTTCAACCCAGCGATAGTTGACACTAAATCCAAAGTTGTGCAAACCAATTTGCGGAATCTGAATTTCTCTTCCGCTAAAACCAATGTTGAATTTATTGAGCGGCGTATTGAATGCAGGAATTAAAGGATCGGTTGATCCATGCAAGTCCAATTGGTTGTAAGAATAATTGGTGTTGATTGTGTAATTCTCTTTTATATAATAGTTGATCCCTATAGAAAACCCCTGTGTGGTTACCTCATCAACAGCATTTGCTGCAACTCGATAAACAGTGAAATTATTTACTCGATTAAAAACCTCATTATAGTCGATATCTGCTCCCAGTTTATAGCCGATAAAATATTTATACCAGCTATAATAATAACTCATGTCGAGAAATACGTGTTTGAACAATGATGCACGATAACCTACTTCAACAGTTTTAACTTGCTCTGGTCGAACAGGATTTACGTTAAAGTATTCAAACGTGTCGGACTTTTGGGTGTTAAAGAAATTAAGTAATGAAGGGACTGTAATCAATGAATCAAATCCATTAAGGTTACCAACCAATCTTGCTCTTCCAACATTGTAAAACAAATACTGATCAGCAAGAGTGGGGTTTCTTATGGCTGAAGAAAATGAAACCCGGAATACATGTTTTTGATAAAGATAAACTGCAGAAACTGCAGGAGAAAAAAGGTAATCGAAGTTTTGGTTTTTATCCATTCGGCAGGTTGCATTAAGTTTGAGTTGGTCTTCTATTAATCGTTTTTCTAAACCTGCATAAACACCATATTCCCAATTTGAAAGTACTATTCCATTTGTATCGCTAAAAATTGTACCCTTCGAATTGGGCTTGTATAACCGGTAGTTAGCTCCAACAGTAATGTCCATTATTGAAGGTGTGAATTTGTATTCACCATGTAAATGATATAGCGCCGACTTATCAAAGAACTTTGAACCGCCCTGAGAGTAAGATTCTTTAGAAATTATGGAATTAAATGCTGTATCAAATTGCTGAGTGCCGGGAGCAAAATATGCACTTTCACCGGGGCTTAAGCTTTCATTGTTTGCATAGTCTTCTGCTGTTTGATGGAAAGAAAAAAGCTCAGGTTGAATCGTTGCTAAAAAGGATTTAATATCAGCAATGTATTGCAGGTAATCCCCGGTAAAAACAGGATACCCTTCCATTGCTTGAATTTGCGGAACAATCTGCGTGGCCCAATAATTTGCGTAATCTGTGCTACCCCAATTAATATCAGACTTGGCTTCTTTATTCAATAACAATGCGGTGAAATAAGCATCATAAGAATCACCTGCATTTTCATTTGTTGCATAGGCTCGAATAAAATATTTTCCGTCGCGGCTTAGTTCAATTCTGTTTTGAAAAAACAAAATATTCTTTAACGAGTATCGGTTGTCAACCTGATAAACAGTAGTACCTGATCCAAAACTTGAGGCAAATATTATTCTGGTACTATCATTTAATTTGTAATGAAAGGAAGCATTCGCTTTGTAGTTACGGGTGTTATAATCTACCAGATCACTTTCAAGATATCCGGTTCTGTAAAAACGGTTAAGTCCGGGATAAAAAGCAGTGAGCTGCGTATAATCGTTTGCGAAATAAAATTCATCACCATAACGGTTTACGGCATCATAACCGCCGGGGTTATTTTTTCCATCTAAAGTTTGATAAACCGAATCCAAATTATTTGCTTCCCAATCATTGGCGCGCAGCACAAAGCCATTGAGTTTGTAAGCAAACTTTTCTTTTCCTGCTTTATTCTTAATCACCTGCGCCCAGCGAATAGCACCTTCAAATAAATTTCGTTCTCCATACTTAAGCGATACAGAAAGACCGGGAGTTTGAAAAGGATCTTTTGTTCTCATACTAATAACACCATTGAATGCATTGGGTCCATAGAAAGCAGAACTTGCACCTACAATTAAATCAACACTTAATACATCGAGATCAGAAGAACCTAAAAAGTTGCCGAGTGAAAAATTTAATCCAGGTGCCTGATTATCTATTCCATCAATTATCTGCAATGACCTTACAGGTGATGTTGAATTAAATCCCCTTGTATTAATAATTTTAAAACCCAGAGAGGCCGATGTAATGTCTACACCTTTTAATTGTCCAAGACCCTCATAAAAATTAAAGGCAGGAGTTTGCTTGATGGCAATTTGGTCCATTGATTCAACAGTAAGTGGAGATTGTTTCGCTTTCTCCGAAAGGCGGCTGGCAGTTATTTTAACTTCATCCAACACAACCTTATCAGCATCTAATTTGACGTTGACTGCTTTGGCGATAGCACTTACTACCTGATCTTTTGAAACATAACCGAGGTATGATATGGATAATGTTAAAGGAAGTTTTTGATTTCCTAAATCAAGTGTAAACTTTCCAACTTCATCAGTAGTAGTTCCATTGTTTGTTCCTTTAACAACTACATTGGCACCAATGAGCGGCTCATTATTTTGAGCATCAGTTATTTTGCCAATAATTGATTGCGATAAAACAAAATGAGCAGTAGAGAAAAGTGAAAGAAAAAGTAAGATTCTTTTCATGGGCATCCAGATTGCGTGAACCAAATTAACATTTTGGTTGGTAACGCATAATTGCAAAATATTTTTGGAAAGGAAAAACAGTTACGGATTTTCTTGTTCCGTAAAAGTTGACTGCGAATCGCCGGGCGGCACTTCATTCTTACTTTTCTCTTCTCTGAAAAATATACGCTGGAAAAGAATAATCATAATTACGCCTGTGGTAATGGAAGCATCAGCAATATTGAATATAGGCCGGAAAAAAATAAAATAATCGCCTCCCCAAACAGGAATCCACTTGGGTAAAAATCCCTCATAGAGGGGAAAATACAGCATGTCAACTACCCTTCCATGCAGCCAGGTTTCATATCCGCCACCCGAAGGAAATATTGTTGCAATTGCAGATGGAGTACTCTCCGAAAATATTATTCCGTAAAAAACAGAATCAAGAATATTTCCCAAAGCACCTGCAAGTATAAATGAGAGCGCAGTTACAAAACCCCAATGTGCTTTTTGATTTACAATCCTAATCAGGTAATAGCCAATTACAATTACTGCAATGATTCTGAACAAGCTTAAGATCAATTTTCCCCATTCACCGCCGAGTGACATTCCGAATGCTGCTCCTTCGTTCTCGATATAATAGAGATAAAACCAGTCAAAAATTTTCCGGCTTTCGTTATACGTAAAACTCAGCTTGACCCAGATCTTAATACACTGATCAACAAGCAATACAAAAAAAACAATAAGAGCGGGTCTTAAGAATTTCAATTTACCGGAGTGTGTTGCGGATGCCCCTGCATTAGTTTAGCTTCCATGCTTAATGTTGCATGCGGAACTGCACGCAATCTGTCCTTTTCAATCAATTTACCGGTAACTCTGCAGATGCCGTAAGTTTTATTTTGAATGCGTACGAGTGCTTTATCTAAATGATCAATGTATAATCTTTGGCGCGAAGCCATTTGATTCAGGTATTCACGTTCCATCGAACTGCCTCCATCATCAACTGAAGAATATTTGTTTTCAGTTTCATCAGCAGTGTTTTCACCAGTGCGGCTTATTTGTTCCTGTAAATATTTCAGTTCCTTTTTAGCAGCATCAGATTTCTCAAGAATCAATTGGCGAAACTCTTCGAGTTCATTATCGCTGTATCTGGTTTTTGAAGAGCTATTTTTCCCCTTACCAGGTTTAATTGCGATTGGATTAGAAACCTTAGACGCAACAATAACTGTTTTAGGAGGGGCTACCTTATTAGCAATTGGTTTTACCACAGCCTTTTTAACAGGAGTTACTTTTTTGACAATTGGTTTTGTGGCAATTTTTTTAACCTTACCCACCACCTTCTTCGCTGTCGGTTTACTTATCTTTTTCTTAACCGGCTTGCTTATCTTTATTACAGGCTTAGCTGGTTTTTTAGCTACTGCTTTCACCGGCTTTTTAGTAGCTGGCTTAACCTTTTTTGGAGCAGGCTTACTCACTTTTTTGCTTACGGGCTTCTTTGCGGCAACTTTCTTTGCCGGCTTAGCTGCTTTCTTTTTACTCTTTGCCATTCCTAAAGTGTTTTTCTGGTTACAAGTACTTTGGCAGTAAAATCATTTATTATCAGCGGCACTCCATCCTCAAGGCTCTTTACAATAACTAAAGTATCTGCCAAAATTTCGGCGCAAATATAATTTTTATAGTTTATTAGCAATGAATTTATTTCGGGTTGTTCTTCTATTTGTAAATCAATTCTGTCTATTACATTAAAATCAAGGTCTTTTCTTAGTTTTTGAATCAAATTAACCAATTCACGAGCATTGCCTTCCATTTTAAGTTCCTCATTTATGCTAATGTCGAGTGCCACGGTTAACCCACCTTCATTAACTACCTGCCAGCCTGGAATATCTTCACAAATGATTTCCACTTCATTAGAGTTAATGGAGATAGATTCATTTCCAAGACTAAGATTGATTGAACCTGATCTTTCAAGATTCCTGATCTCATCTTGATTTAATGCCAATAATAATTCATTTGCCTGCTTCATATTCTTGCCAAGTTTTTGACCCAGCAACTTAAAATTTGCTTTGATTTTCTTTTTAATAAAGCTGGCATCGTCATCCAAAAATTCTAATTCCTTAACATTTACTTCTGATAAAATAAGTTCCTTCATCTTTTCAACCTGCTCTTTAAAATGTTTGGTAGGGAAAGGAAGCAAAACTTTTTGAAGCGGTTGCCTTACCTTAATGTTTACTTTTTTTCTTAATGAAAGAATCAGTGAGGTAATATTTTGAGCCAACTCCATTCGCTCTTCCAAATCCAAATCAATTAATGCCGGTTGCGATTTCTTAAGATAGGTGAGGTGAATGGAAGAATTACTTGAAGCTGCTTTTGAATTGCCACCCTTTAAATTCTTATAAAGCCAATCTGAAAAAAATGGAGCAATCGGACTCATTAGTTGAGAAATAACCTGAAGACATTCAAACAAAGTTTCATAGGCAGCACGTTTGTCTTTCGACATTTTTATTCCGCCGGCTTCCACTATTTCGTCTTCAGGTTTAGAAGGTTTCCAGAATTTTCTTCTCGATAACCGAACATACCAGTTGCTTAAATCGCGATCAATAAATTCTTCAATCATTCTTGCAGCAGGCGTTGGATTGTAGTCTTCAAAATTTTCGGTTACAGATTTTATCAAGCTGTTCAACTTCGAAAGAATCCAGCGATCCATTTCACTTCGCTCATTAACTGCTACAACTTTTTCATCAATTTGAAAACCATCGATGTTAGCATACAAAGCAAAAAAATTATATGTGTTATAAAGTGTACCGAAAAGTTTGCGGCGCACTTCATCAACACCATTGATATCAAACTTTAA
This sequence comes from Chitinophagales bacterium, assembly GCA_046593455.1. Taxonomy (GTDB): domain Bacteria; phylum Bacteroidota; class Bacteroidia; order Chitinophagales; family UBA10324; genus JAJAYG01. The sequence continues at coordinate 6,830 of JBKJNS010000091.1, forward strand.
ATTATCCCATGGTTGCGAGTTGCTCACCAGATACCATCTTGTAGCATCGGTTCCATATTGCGACATAACTTCAAACGGCTCAACCACATTGCCGATGCGTTTGCTCATTTTATTTCCTGCCTTATCAAGCACCAATCCATTGGCAATTACATTTTTATAAGCTACTGAGTCAAATAACATTCCTGCAATCACATGCAAAGTATAAAACCAGCCGCGGGTTTGATCTACACCTTCGGCGATGTAATCAGCAGGGAAATTTGCTTTAAAAATTTCTTTGTTCTCAAAAGGAAAATGCCATTGCGCATAAGGCATTGCTCCACTATCAAACCACACATCAATCAAATCGGGAACGCGGTGCATTTGCTTTCCGCTTTTTGAAATAAGAATTACATCATCTACAAATGGCTTATGCAAATCGATTTTATCATTCTCTAAAATTTCTTTTACCAAAATAGTTGTTGACTCATCAATGCCAAATGCGATTGCCTTTTCGATCTCATGTTTTAATTCTTCAATGGAGCCAATACAAATTTCTTCACTTCCATCTTCTGTTCTCCAGATTGGTAATGGGGTACCCCAAAATCTTGATCGCGAAAGATTCCAGTCCTGTACATTTTCTAACCAGTTACCAAATCTACCTGTACCGGTTGCTTCGGGTTTCCAGTTAATGGTTTTGTTAAGCTCAATCAATCGCTCGCGGGCAGCAGTAACTTTTATAAACCAGGAGTCGAGCGGGTAATACAAAATTGGTTTATCGGTCCGCCAGCAATGCGGATAGGGATGCTCAAATTTTTCAACCTTAAATGCTTTGTTTTCTTTCTTGAGTTTAATACCAATGCGCTCATCAACAGTTAAATATTTTTGACCGCCTTGCTTGATGCGTTCAACTTCTTTTTCTTCGGCAGTATAATATTGTTCTTTAACATACTCACCTCCAAAATCAGTGATCTCTTTTACAAATTTTCCCAGAAGATTTACAACAGGAACTTTCTTTCCGTTCTCATCACTTACTAAAATTGAAGCAATGCCTTTTGCTTTGCATACTCTGAAATCATCGGCACCAAAGAGCGAAGCTGTGTGTACTATTCCTGTTCCATCTTCTGTGGTTACAAAATCCCCTATGATAACTACAAAAGCTTTCCCCTCTGGTTTTACATAAGGCATCAGTTGTTCATAGTTGATCCACTCCAAATCTTTTCCTAAAATTTCATTGATGATTTTAAAAGGAATGTCTTTATCGCCTTCCTTATAATCTTCAAGTTTTAATTCGGTATTTTTTTCGGGGAAATATTTACTCACTAAATCTTTTGCGAGAATTACGGTGATGGGTAGTGAAGTATATGGATTGAAAGTTCTTACCAATGAATAAGTGATTTTTTCTCCAACTGCAAGAGCGCAATTGGAAGGCAGAGTCCAGGGTGTTGTTGTCCATGCGAGAAAAAAGATACCTGCCCCCTCAAAATCTTCCCTGATGGGAGAGACTTGCTTGCTCATAAACTCCCAAAGAAATTCTGACTTCTCATCACGAATAACTTTAAACTGTGCAACGGCTGATGTATCTCTTATTGGCTGGTATGTTCCCGGTTGATTTAATTCATGTGAACTTAATCCTGTTCCTGCAGCGGGTGAATAGGGTTGAATGGTGTAGCCCTCATACAAATATCCCTTCTCATAAAATTGTTTAAGCAGCCACCACAATGTTTCAATATAATTATTTTCAAAAGTTACGTATGGATGTTCCATATCCATCCAGTATCCCATTTTGCGGGTGAGGTCTTCCCAAACATTTTTATACTTCATCACTTCCTCACGGCAAACCTTGTTGTAATCTTCAATCGAAATCTTTTTCCCGATGTCGTCTTTCTTAATGCCTAAAGTTTTTTCTACACTCAACTCAATAGGCAAGCCGTGAGTATCCCATCCGCCTTTTCTGTTTACCTGAAAACCGTTCAATGTTTTATATCGGCAGAAAATATCTTTAAGCGTTCTTGAAAGCACATGATGAATACCAGGTTTGCCATTTGCCGAAGGCGGACCTTCATAAAAAACAAAAGACTCTTTGCCTTCACGTGAAGAAATACTTTGCTCAAATATTTTTTCTTCCTCCCAGAATTTTAATATTTGTTCATCAATTTCGGGGAGGTTGAGTGCTTTATATTCGGGGTACTTCATAAAATTATTTCGGTGTTACTAAATGCTATTTATATAAGTGGGGGTTTGCGTGTTTTATGAGATAAAGCAGGCATTATTTTGCTAATGCTCACTAACTATAGCCGGTATCTGATCATCATCTTCATCTCCGAATTCAATTTCATCAGCAGGAGTTGTTTCACGAAGCTTATTTCTATCAACCCAATTTCTTAAACTTAAAAGTAATGAAGGAAGCAGTAACAAGTTGTTGAACATTGCCACTACCAGTGTAATTGAGGTTAGCAAACCAAGATAAAAGGTGCCACCAAAATGAGAGAGCGTAAATATGATGAAACCAAAAAAGAGAATGATGCTGGTGTAGATAATACTGATTCCTGCTTCATATAAAGCAACAGAAACAGTTTTTTGAACATCCCAGTTATGGCGGTGCAACTCCTGCTGATATTTTGCAAGAAAGCGGATGGCATTGTCAATAGCAATACCAAATGCAATACTGAAAATTAAAACCGTTGATGGCTTTAACGGAATATGAAAATATCCCATAATGCCGGCAGTGATGATCAAGGGAATTAAATTAGGTACCAAAGAAAAAAGTATCATTCGCCAAGAACGAAATAAATAACCCATGCAAACGGCAATCAACAAAAATGCAAGCAGCAAACTCATTGCAAGTCCGTTAATGATGTAGGCTGTACCTTCTAAAAAGATAACACTTGAACCTGTAATGGTTACTTTATATTTTGAAGTATCAAGTATTGCATAAATCTGCGGATTAATGCTATCCATCAATGCATACATTTTACTGGTTCCAATATCAGCCATGTTAATGCTGATGCGTGCCGTTTGCCGCGTGCTATCGAGAAATGAAGAAAGAAGTTTCGATGAATCTTTGGAGTTACCTAGATAAGAAAAAACAAAAGCACGTTCTAATTCATTGGGTAATATGTAATCATCGGGCCCGCCTTCATAGTAAGATTGGCGGATGAATTTTATTCCTTCAACAATTGAAAGTGGTTTTGAAAATTCTTTGTAACGGCTCAGCGTATCCTGTAGCTCTTCAATTTTTTTTAACCTTGAAGCGTTCACAACACCGCCTTTCTTTTTAGTATCAACTAAAATTTCAAGCGGCATTACACCGTGAAAATTCCTTTCAAAAAATTTTAGATCAGTATAGAGTTTATCCTGATGTGGAATGTCATCCACAATAAATCCTGTAGTCTTTAATTGAAAACATCCGATGAGTGCGATCACCACTAAAATAATGGTGCCGCCAAAAATCCATTTACGTTTATTGTTTACTAAGTAATCGAGCTTTTTAAGAATTATATTCAATGCCTTCTGCTCCAAATAATACGTGTGTTTGGCTTTTGGCCCAGGCAAGAAACTATAAACACATGGAATAAGAATTATAGAAATGAAAAATATGCCCGCAATGTTTAATCCTGCAATCAATCCAAACTCTTTTAGTATTTCACTCTTAGTAAAATAAAAAACACCAAAACCGATTGCTGCAGTTAAGTTAGTGAACAAAGTTGCCAGCGCAATTTTTTCAATCACTCTCTTGAGTGCCTTTATTTTATTGCCATGCTTTACAAACTCAATATGATATTTATTAAGAAGATATATGCAATTGGTAATGGAAATCACAACTACCAGCGGAGGAATCAATGCCGTTAGTATAGTCATTTGAAAACCGAAAAGATCAATGCTGCCCAGTGTAAAAATTACTGCAATTGCCACCACCATCAGCGAAGTAATCACCGCATTCATCGACCGCAAAAGAATAAACAATACAATGGCAGTTGCCAAAGTGGCAAGCAGCAAAAACAATTTTGTTTCATCGGCAACCTGTGTGGTCATCACCGTTCTAATCACCGGCATACCGCTGTAATAAACAGGCAACCCTGTTTGCTCGCTAAAGAGTTTTCCGTAATCCTGAATCTTCTGTACAATGTTTTCTCTTTCCTTGGAGTTGAGTTGTTTTACATTGATGCGAACCGCCATCAATGTTGAATTTGAATCGGGGTTGTAAATAAGATTTTGATAGAATGGAAGCGAAAGAAATTTTTCTTTCAATGAATCCATTTGAATTTGTGAATCAATATGCGATGGAAAAATAGGGACAGCAACTAATTTTTTTTGAGCCGTATCTTTTTTAAACATCACACTCTTGCTAATGGAAACCACCTCATCTACGCCCGCAACATCTTTACTCAACGATGCAAGCTGATTCCATGCATTAAAAATTTTAGGGGTAAAAAGCTGATCGGTTTGTATGCCGATAACCATCGCATTTCCATCTTCACCATAGTGCTTTTTAAAATCGAGGTAAGCCGCATACCTGGGATTATCAGTTGGAATTACCTGCGGATTGCTGTAAGTCATGTGCACATCGCTCGCATGGTAACCCATAAAAGCAGTTGCAGCGCCAAGTGTGACTAAAAGGAAAATGCGAAAGCGAATAATAAATCTTGCGATGAAAGTCCACATAAATAAGGGCGGTAAAAGTAAGCAAACAATGAGTTAAACAATTTGATAGTCAGAAAATGTGATGATGTGTTGATTAGCAAATTAACAGATTGGTAAATTATGAAATCGAACAAAGTGAGAAGTCAGGGGAGAGTTAATTAACTGTTGATGTCGAACGCGAATACGCGTAACCCATTATCACATTTGCACATCATCATATTTGCACATTATTTTGGCGCTAACTGATTATACAATTGCTGATAGCTAGGATCCTGCGGCATCATTTGCATGAGTTTGATCGCATAAGGCGCTGCTTCTTTGCTTCTTTTTCTGTTGTAATAAAAAAGCGCCAGCACATAATTAAGATCCTGATCATCGGGGTTAATTTCGATACCGCGCTTGTAAATTTTCTCGGCTTCGCCATCGCGTTTTAATTGTTCGAGCAACAAACCGAAGTTGTAAAACACTCTGGTGTTTTTTGAAACCGCCGCCGACTTCGCAAAATATTTGGCTGCGTTTTCTTTGTCATTCATTTCAAAATAAAGGAGAGCGAGGTAATAGTTTACCCTCTCATTATTAGGTTCAATCTTAGAAGCGGTGAGCAGTTGCTGCAATGCTTCTTCTTTCTTTCCAACAATATCATACATGGTTGAAAGGTTGATGCGCGCCTGAAGCAACAAACTATCCATGCGCAATGCAGCGAGATAATCTTTCTCAGCAGCGGTATAATTTTTTAATCGCGAATTCACATCAGCACTTAAAATTCTTCCAGCCGGTTCATCAGATTGAAAATGAAGAAAAATATCAAATTCCTTTTTTGCCACCGCAAATGATTGCTGTGCATTAACATCCAATTGATTTTGAATTTCGAGAAAAAGATCTACTCCTGCAATGCGCACGCCTTTTACCGGATCATTCAAAAGCGGTGTTGCTGCTGCCTGCCATTTTTCCTGCGGATAAAAACGCAATGAGCGCAATGCCTCATACCTGATCAATGAATTCGGGTTTTGCAAAGCATCAAGCAGCAGCGGAATATTTTTTTCATCGTAAGAGAAAGACATGTAGTTAAGTGCTGTTGCATGAATGATTGGCGGCACGTTGGTATCGGGCAAACAAAGTTTTTGCAATGCCGCTGCCGATGTTGCTGTGCCCATACTGCCGGGAATTAAATCATCGCTGTAATGGTATTTGCGAACAGGCCCAAACCATTTTACAATTGCATCTGCTGCCCACTTGGCATTTTTATCTGCGTGGCAATTGTTGCAAGCATTCGGTGTTCCGTATTTAACCGACTGATCGGGGCGCGGAATGCGGAAGCTGTGATCACGGCGCTGATCAATCACCATAAAATTTTTCGAAGGCATGTGGCAGTTGATGCATTGCGAACCTTCGGTATTCATTGCATGAAAAGTATGCGCGGGATCATCCAACTTTTTTTCGTGGCACTGAAGACACAATGCGTTTCCAATAAATAAAATTTTTCCACTGTGCGGATTGTGGCAGTCGCTGCATTTTACATTCTTCTGAAACATTCTGCTCTGCGAAAAAGAAGCATACTCATAATCTTCATCATTGAATTGCCCGTCGGCGTGGTACATGGGTGTGTGCGGCACTTCAGGAATGTAATGATCTAGCAACTGCAACGATTGAAATGGTTTTGAATCCACTACCAATCTGCGGCTGTGGCAAGGTGCGCAAGTTGTAATCTGATCTTTTGAACTTTGATCTTTATGCAGTAACAAATAAGAGCCGGCAACTTTTTCTTTGGTGCTATAATCATCTGCCGAAACATATTGCACATGTTTTTCACCCTGACCGTGGCAAGCTTCGCAACTCACATTCAATACCGACCACGTAGTGTTAAAAGTATCTGCCTCAGCATTAAAGTTGCGTTGCAAATTTGTTGAATGGCACTCGGAACACATGGCATTCCAGTTCTGTGCGGCGTGGCTCCAATGCAACCAATCACCATGATAAACATTTTGATTGGGGTATTGATGAAACCATTTTTTCTCTTTCACATTCCAGCATTGCCGCAGCGCCTGCATTCTGCCGCCGGGAAATTCAACTAAGTATTGTTGCAGCGGGCGAACCCCAAAAGTGTATTTGATTTCGTAGTCGTGGTTTTTTCCATCGGGGCCTTGTGTGTTCACGAAAAATTTTTCTTGCCTCTTAAAAAAATGAGAGGTAACACCATCTGCTGTGTAAGTAACATTATTGAAATTACCGATTACGGTGGAATCATTCGGCGGCAACATTGCCCAGTAGTGATCGGAAGTTTTCCAGTCGGCAAATTCCTTTTGGTGGCAGTTGCCGCAAGCCACATCGCCCACAAAACCATCTTTAGCAGTGAAAGAAATTTTTTGTGTTCCTTCTTTTTTCTCAGTAGAATTTTTACAGGAGTTGAAAGAATAGATAACTGTGTAGATGAATGCAGAAGCAGAAAATAAAGAGAGAAAAATTTTGCGACTCATACAGCGCGCAAGATAGGGAGTTGTGGAAATGAAGCGCTATTGTTTTAGAAACTTAAAATTGAAAACTGATTCATCACTTTCTAATCTTGCAATGAATATTCCACCAGCTAATTTCTGCAATGAAATTTCTTTGGATGAATGAGGTTCAATATTCTCTGCAAAATTTTCTCTTCTTCCAATCGCATCAAACAAACTCATTGTAAAATATTTGCCGGAGTTATTTGTAACTGTTAGAATGTTTGAAATGAAATCATAGGAGAAAGTTATTGGCTGAAAATTATTTTGCATTTCACTAACACCAAGAATAAAATCGCATTCAGGAACAAGGCCCGATGAATAGAATCCAAATTCATCATCAGAATAGCATCTTAGACCCGTTCCATCATCTGCATCCACAACACAAATAGCAGGTTCAGGAAATAAGTAATCTATTCCGCCAAGTTTTTCAATCACAGTTGAATAAAATATCCAGTTAGAATTGTTATATGAACTAGTATGAAACACTTTAAGCGTATGTCCATTTATTTCCTTGTAACCGATACTATCAACAATCACATATCCAAAAGAATCGCACCCAGGAAGATACGTTGGATTTGCCGGTATTTTCCAGATGGCACCAACATCTGATGTGAAATCAAAAAGAGGTTGAAATTGCCCAAATCTTAATACTGAAATCTTACCTGAGTCATCTCTGATAAATTCATTATTGAATTCATCAGTAACAACTGTCTCAAGCATTTCATTGTAGACAACACGATTAATGCTGAGTGCCTTACATTTTAAATTATTGATAGTTGTATCCTTTAAATAATTAATTTTTACATAGCCATTACATGCACACCCAATTGGGGAATAATCGTAATACCATTCAGCACCTACAGGAGCGAACTCTGAAGTTTGCGCAGTAGAAAACTTTACACAAACTAAAAAGCATAAGAGGTAAAATAATTTTTTCATC
>JBKJNS010000173.1:0-5561 GCA_046593455.1 Chitinophagales bacterium
ATTCGGTAAAAAATCAACTCGCAGGAAATTATGATTCAGTTCCAAAAGTTGCACGCGCATATAAAGCCGCAGGTATTGGGAGTATTGTTATTGGTGATGAAAATTATGGGGAAGGAAGTTCTCGTGAACATGCAGCAATGGAGCCGCGTTTTTTGGGAGTGCGCGCTGTAATTGTAAAATCTTTTGCGCGCATTCACGAAACCAATTTAAAGAAACAAGGTATGCTTGCTCTAACCTTCGCCGATAAAAGTGATTACGATAAAGTAAGAGAAGATGATGCAATTGATATTATAGGTTTAACCTCTTTTACTCCCGAAAGGCAATTGGTAATGGTGCTGCATCATACTGATGGAACAAATGATGCTCTTTTACTCAATCAAACATTTAATGCTGCGCAGATCGAATGGTTTAAGGCGGGGAGTGCTTTGAATTTGATTAAGGCGGCGAGTGTAAAATAAATTGGGAGCATTTTTTTGATCTCAAAATTATTTTTTGATTACCGAAATCAATTCAGAGAATTTTTCATTTCCAACTATTACTTCTATCAAATAAATTCCTGAAGGATTTTTTTCGGATAATAATATTTCATTGTCTTCATTTCCCAAAACAAAATGATTGGAATAAATTATTTGACCCACTAAATTTTTTATTTCAACTTTCACTTCCTTACCCGAAAAAAATTGTGCCAAGTGAAATGTAAATTTTCCATTTGATGGATTGGGAAAGAAAGAGAATGAAACCACCGCTTCATTTGAAACAAAATTTTCTTTGCATGAATTGAAGACAACCACTGCAGTTGATTTCTTCGAACATCCATCGGCGTTAGTAATTTTAACTGTGTAACTTCCTGTAGTAACTGCTGTGAATGTTTGGTTGGTAGCACCCGGAATTTTTACATCATTTAAAAACCATTTATAAGTATAGCCATCACCGCTGCTTGCCTGTAACATTACTGAACCCGTTGTGCAAATATCCAAATCACCGAGTGGTGTAATCTTGGCAGTTGGTTTACTTAACCGAATAATTGTTGTAGCTGCAGAAGATGCTGAACATCCACCCGCACCATTAACAAATACAGTAAACGATCCGCTTTCATTTCCAATGGAAGTATAACTTGACTTTGTTGCGCCTGCTATTGCAACTCCGTCTTTGTTCCACTGATAAAGATAACCTGCACCGGTAGTTGCATTCAATTTTACTTTATCGCCCTTGCAGGCATTCACTGTGCCCGAAGGTGTGATGGATGCAATCACAGTATTGTTTTCATCAATCAATCCATTGCAATCATCATCAATGCCATTGCAAATTTCTGTTGCACCTGCATGTACTGCTGCATTCACATCATTGCAATCATCATCATTTAAAACATACCCGGTTGGTTGTTCAATTGCAGTGATTGATAAAGCAGCATTTCCATACCCGTCATTGTCGGCATCCAGGAAAAATAAAGTGCCGTAACTGAGTTGAAAGATGCTGGTGTCTTTAAAAATTTTTACGCCGGGTATTATTAAAATACTCCCATCACTCAATACAGAACCCGATTGAACAATCAAATTATTGTGAGTAACATTCCAAATCACACTTTCTCCTGCAGGAGGAAAAAACCTTTGAACTCTTCGTGGAGTAATTGTAACTGTGCAGGAATCGGGGTAAGAAACAACTGAGCTGTCAAGCAATTCGAGATCATGAATAAAAATATTTGCCCGCCATTTAAAAGTTGAATCAGCAATTTCATTTACCCAATCAAGCATTCCATTTACTGATCCATAAGCAGCACCGGTGGTATCATTGCCTTCACCATAATCTTCGTTGATGCTGCAATTAGAAAATGCAGGGTAAGAAATTTTCTTGCTGAAACGGAACAAATCAAAACTCTCTTTATTCCATACTCCTCCATTTGCACCGTGATCACCTTCATCATAAAAATACCAACCTCCAATTTGATTGGTATTAACAGAATCATAGTAGATTGTTTTCTCAGTCCACCCTAATATTTTGTCATGTTTACCATTCAGACTATACACAAATGGATAGTCAATTGATTTATTTTTATGCATTACGTAACCACCATCAAACCCATCATAAGTTTTTATTCCAAGTGATGAAAAAAGATTTAATGCAATGGTTCCCATTCTTCGGTCTCCTTCTTTTCTCTTACTTCTACCCGCATTCAGTGAACAATTGGGTTGGTAATCATGATCGAACCCAAAGTCGAAAACACCTGCGGTGAGTTTAACAGCTGCAAAATTCTGCGGGTAATTGAGTGCCAAAAAATAAGAGCCAATTGCACCAAGAGAACTTCCTTCAAGGTAGATTCTGTTTGAGTCAACAGGTAAATTGATCTTTGCCCATTCAATAGTTCGAAGCATTACTAACTGTACAAAATTGTAATTAACTCCGGAAACAGGTGATTGTTTATTATTCAAACTATCATACAAATCATAGTTTTCATTAACTCCCCAGTAACCTGTCTTTTGTCCGCTGGGTAATTTCTCTTCAAAACTCATGTTGATTTCATGGGCATAAGTTGTAACACTTGTAACATTATCAAGAAATGATTCTCCTCCAGCATGTAAACGAATGCGCATTGGCTGCAAAGATCCATCAGGGAAATTTTTGAATATTCCAAAATCGAAAGAAAGAAATCCCGACTTATTCATAAGTGGTGAATCAATTGCGTATTTGGTACTAAAGAAGTTTGTATATACATCAACATTTACAGAATTAATTATTCTGCTTTCCTGAAAAACAGGCCTTGGAATGCTCACCGCTTCATTGATGGCACTGGTCAAAGAATTGCCTCCTGAATTAATTGTTTGATCTTCAGTGCTGCTCAAAAGAGTGGTTACAGCGTAATAATAATTTCCGGTAACAAGCGTAGTGGCAACAAATAGTCCGGTAGTGGAAGCAAGCGCAGTTGCTCCTGAATCTATATGAAGATAACGGTCAACTCCGTCTTGAGCGGAAAGATTATAATCTTTAGAACTATAGCTATGAGTGTATCCCAGATACTCACTGGTTGCCAATTGCGTCGAAGAACTAATTGGAGTCGTTGATCGGTAAACCTTATAATAAGTATTAAGGTTGGTTACATTTTGCCATGTAAGAAAAACCTGACCATTCTTGTAAAAAGCACTCAATCCGGTTACAGCAGTTGCATGACTGATAGCGTTTATTGAAATGAAAAATAAAAAGAAAAATATTTTCTTCATACGATTTTTAATTTAAGAACTAATATGATTTCATTCATCTTCTTCGTTCACGAAATTAAGTTAAAAAAATATTTCAAACAATCCTGTTCCCATTCAAATGCTTAATAAACAATTGAACATTAAAGTGTCAGAAACTCTTTTGAGTAACTCTGTTTGCTGTTTCGCAGAATTGTTTACTTTTGAAACGAACTAAAAACACATGAAGCGATTTTATCTAACTCTTCTTGCCTTTGTTATTACCACTTCTCTTCTAAGAGCGCAATTGCCTGTAAAATCAGATATCGGGATTTGCGTAGGAACCACTTTATTTTTTGGCGACTTAGGCGGAGCAAATTACATAGGCCGGCCATTATTTTTTGATCTTGAAAGATCTTTAATAAAGCCGGTGGGCATGATTAGCTACCACTATCAAAAAAGTAAAAAAGTAGGATTTAAAATTCAGGCAGCTTATACTTCAGTTGCCGGTGATGACAAATTAATTGAACCAAAAGATTTGTATGCACCAGAGTGGTTCCGATGGTATCGTAATTTAAATTTTCAAAGTAAAATTTGGGAAGTCTCTGCACAAATTGAATATTTCTTTACAAAATACCAACCCGGATCAATGCAATACAGAGTAGGCCCTTATGCTTTTATTGGTGTTGGTGTAATGCATATGAATCCAAAAGCCAATTACAATGGCAGCTTAGTAGAATTACAACCCTTACATACTGAAGGGCAAGGTTTTGAAGGAAGCTCACTCAAAGAATATTCACTTTACCAACCTGTGGTTCCAATAGGGCTTGGCATTAGATACAATGTTACCACCGATTTTTGTATTGGTTTTGAATATGGCGATAGAAAAACTTTTACTGATTATATGGATGATGTGAGTACTAGTTATGTGTCGCAAGCAGATTTCAACACTTATTTTTCCACTGATCCCATTTCCGCAACAATCGCTTACGATCTTTCTATGCGATCAAAAGAAATTGACCCGGAAGGAATTTATGCCGACATTACTGCCCCCGGCCAACAGCGGGGAGATGTTGCACAAAAAGATCATTTCATTTATTTGGGGTTTTCTTTTAATTATGTTTTGGGACAAAAGAAAACTTCGAAAAAAGATCAAATGAAATGTATGAAGTGGGGTGGCGAAGGCGGCTCTAATACAGGAAAGAAAAAGTAATTACTTCAGAAGTTTTCCATTCCCTTCAATCATCAACTTCTTTAAAATACATTTTAGGAAACTCAAAGAATCTGAGTTTTCCATTCCCTTGAGTAACCTGCTTCCACGAATCGATATCAAAGTCAATTGCCACTACTCCGCAAGTTGGAACATTTTCAAAATTACTTTTTGTTAGCAACTCGGCAAATGAGGTTGTGACTGGATTGTGGCCAAACAACATAATACTTTGCAATTTATCATCAGTATTTTTTACAAAGCTAAATAGTTCTTCGGTTCCGGCGAGGTACAATTCTTTTTCAAGAATTATATTTTCTTTTCCAAACCCAATGGCTTTAGCAAACTCTTTAGCAGTAGTTAGAGCCCGCAACGCTGTACTTGAAAAGATTGCATCAACCTTTATTTTTTTCTTGAAGAAAATTTTTGCCATAAACGGCGCATCATGTTCTCCCCTTTTATTTAATGCCCGGTCGTGATCATCTATGCTGGCATCTTTCCAACTCGATTTTGCATGGCGAACCAGAATTAGTGTTTTCATTAATAGCCCAAAGTTGGTGGTATGATTGTAGTTGGTTGACCTAAGTAATAAAAATAATAAGCGTAACTAACTGCATAAGCCAGTACACTAATGATGATTCCCCACATAAAAATTGTGTATGCAGCCCTTATCAATTTATATTTCTTTCCCAGAACTTTACCAAGAAAATAAAGATCCTTGATCAAGCTGCCATATAAATATTCACGATCCTCCATTATTTGATTTATCCCCCATTTAAAGTCTTCCAACTTCATCCCATGAAAATTACCGAAGAATAAAAGATTGGCTTCCTTTTTATCAATAGCTTCCTTCGAAGATTTTCCTTCATCAATTTTAGGTCTTGTTGCAAGCACGGCAAAGATGATGCAGAGCAAACAAGTTATCATTAAGATTCCAGTAGGAATAATTAAAAATGCATTGGTGCTTGTATCAAATTTTGAAAGAAGATTTCCTATCGCAAATGAGAGAATGATGCCATTGATTGTAAGAAGAAAGTTGGCTTTATCATCTGCCATTTTTGAAAGGTTCATGTGATTACTCATGGTAACCCTGAACATAGTTTCAATACCGCGCTCCGGTTTTTTCTCCTTTTCTGTTTTCTCAGTAGTTTTCTGGTCTTTCTTTTTATTTTCCTTTTCAATTTTTT
>JBKJNS010000195.1:0-3575 GCA_046593455.1 Chitinophagales bacterium
CGTTCGTTCAATATTTCTTGCAAACTCAAGCATCTTCTTTGGGATTTTGTTACTGCCAAATGTAGCAGTAAGTTTTTTACATCAAAAAATTTCCTTTCGTAAATTGTACAGTGGATAATGGAAGCGAATAAATTTTCAATGAGAATTCAAATCTTAATGGCAGTTCTAAAAATTGTCCATTCCCTCTCCTTCGGAGAGGGATTTATGGTGAGGAAAATAAATGAATTCGATTTTTAGAACTGCCCTTAAAAATTAATAGCTTTACACTTCAACTTTCAAAATATGGCTGCAGAAAATAAAAGTTCGTTTGTATTCGAGTTGGTAATTGGAATGATTGCGTTGATTCTTTACCTCTCAGCTTTTACCCTGCATAAAAATTACAATTACGATTATACTCCGACTGCTACTGATGAAACAATGCATGATGCCACTGTTGCTACAACCGATTCTACTGCGGCAGTGGAATCATATCAAAATCAATCAGACATTTCAGAATCAAATAATCAGCAGAGCAATACTACTCCCCGCGAAACAATTGCCAATGTGAGTGGATGGTGGAATTATCCCGGCGGCATCAGGTATTATATTTCACAAAGCGGATATGATCTTTCTGTTGAGGTTTATTCTGCCGAAAATTTTCTTGCTTCAACCGGCACCGGCAGCGTTAGCGGTGATCAGGTTACATTGAAAATCTATAATGAAGCGATCGGAAATATGAAAGCTGTTGCTCAATTATCACATGATGAGCAATCAATGATTGGGTCGTTAGCAGTAACTGGAACCAACTATTCTGAAAACTTTACGCTTGCAAGATAATATGATGGTAATGATGTGCTGATGATGAAGGAAAAAAAATTCAAAAAGAAAAAATTTTTCATAGAATTAAATTTTTGAAGGGGAAAAATTATTTTTAGATTGTAATGAATTTAGTTGTAACAAAATGACGTGCAAAAAGGAATGCTGATTGAAAAGCTAAAGTGGTGATTCATTGATCAACTTTAATAAATTTTAAAAACTGTTGATGATTGCCCGATTGAATCTTGATTAAATAAAAACCTGAGGGAAGCGATGCAACATTTAAAGTTTTGTTTGCAGATGAAATTGTGGTTGTAATTAATTTACTTCCCGTGATTGACAAAATGGTTATAGTAGTGATACCGACATTCGGCAGATTATCAAAGGTGACGTGATCTTGAGTTGGATTGGGGCGAATTGAAATTGGGTTGAGTGGAATGGGGATTGGTTCTGTTATATTATAAACTCCAAGAAGGCAATTGCTGTCAAGAGTATATCTCCATAAATCTGCCTGAGAACAATAATCAACACAGCGATTACCACCGTATATCCATAAGTCGTTTTCATTAAGCCATCCCATTGCTCCAAAACGACTTCGAGGGTCATTGGTAGCATCATACACTCCTTGTGTGCCGTAATTCCCATCAGTTTTTGAACTATCACGCCAGAGTCGCGACCAAATATTTTCTTTGAAATTATAAATCCATACATCGCGAGAAAAACTTGCATAACCAAAAGCCCATTTTAGAAATCCGCCAAACATTAAGATTCGGCCACTGTCGAGTTTTATGCAAGTTGGCTGCATTCTGCTGATAGGAAAATTGTCGCTGTTAATTTCACAAATTGATCCTTGTACACCGGGAATATTTGCCTGATCACTTCCTTTTAGCCAAGTCCATTCTTTTGTATTTGAATTATATCGCCACACATCCCCCATCATATATGTTCCTTCAACCCATATACCTGCACCTCCAAACAAATAAAAATTGTCGTCATCATCACTCCAAGTGCAATTGCATGATCGGGAGCTAGGTAGGTTTGTAGAATCCGGAAGTCCTTTAATACCAAAAACTCCCGCGTTGTCAACCGTATCGGTTCCACCCATCCATGTCCATAGGTTTGTTGAGGTATTAAACATCCACAGGTCGTTAAAAAAATTACTGAACTCATAAGGAGTTTCCTGATATCCACCAAACAGCCAAAGGTTATTACTATCGTCAACCCACGTTGCTGCGTTGCGGCGGGTTGGTGGATTGTTTGAATCATCAGGAATTCCTTTGATACCGTATGAGCCAGGTTCATCCCATGAATCAGGTCCTTTCACCCATGTCCATTCATTGGTACTCATGTTGTATTTCCACAGGTCGTTGTTATAGCCCCAAACGCTGCTTCCGCCAAACAGCCAAACAGATTGGTCAGAAGTTTTCCAAAGTGCACCACCTATTCTACCGCTGGGGTAATTATTAATATCAGGTACCCCTTGAATGCCATACTTACCATAAGAATTTACATAATTGGATGATTTAATAAATGCCCATGAATTATTGGTAGGATTGTAACGCCAAATCTTATCGAAACTGTATTCATTATAATTATCAATATCATAAAAAGTTCCTCCGAACATCCAAAAGCGACCTGAATCATCTTTCCATGAGCTTGCTAAATAAACTGAGGGAGGATGGTATGAAGTGTCTTCAATACCTTTGACTGGTGCATAATACGAGTCTTCAAAAATGGTATCCCCCTTCATCCAAACCCATTGACCGCTCTGTGAAAAAGATTGAATTGAAAAAAGAAAAAAAAGACAGAAGAGAATATTTTTTTTCATAGAGAGTGGATAAGAAAATAAAGGTACGAACATCTTTCATGCAGGAAAAAATAAAATACTCCTGATTTAGATAAAGCAAAAGCGGATGCAATACTTTAATATCACTCTATAGCACTCGCCGGTTAGTGGTTGTTGCAATTACTTCAACAAGATAAACGGAATCGGATTTCCAGTGCTGCCGCTCGGAAAAGCAATGTTCAACCAACTTGAAATAGTTGGAGCAATATCGGGTATCACTACTTTCTCAACTGATTCACCATGCGGAATTTTCCAGCCATAAAAAATTAAAGGAACGTGATTATCATAGGAGAAAACGGTTCCGTGCGAAGTGCCTTCCTTGAAAATCCAATCAATCCAACCGGGTTTCATGGAATAAAAAATATCGCCCGATCTTTCGGGATAAAAATTATTCATAATCGTTTGTTGCACGGTGGGTGAACAGAGATTGATATTATATTTAGGAGAGGTAACACATAAAATTCCTTCTTGCTGCATCAAAAAATCGCTCACTTTATTTGCCACATCTTCACCTGCAATTTTAGATGATGAAATAAAAGTTTGATTCAAATACACCTGCTGAGTTGCGATGGCAGAAATCCATTTTCCTTCCCCATAAAAATTTGAAACAAATTTATTTGCTGCATTCAATAGACTATCACCAATCATTACACCGCCGCTTATATTATGATCTTTTCCAAAGTCGGGATTAATAGCCCCGCCATGATCGGCAGTTAGGAACACCAAACAATTTTCTTTTCCAATATTTTCATCAATGTAATGGAGTAAATCTTCAATGTCTTTATCGAGCCTCAAATAACAATCTGCAAGTTCTAATGAATTAGGTCCAAACCAATGCCCCACCAAATCGGTTGATGAAAAACTAATGCATAAAAAATCTGTTGCATTCCTTTTCCCAAGCTTTTCATTTTTAATTGTTTCTATTGCCACATCT
>JBKJNS010000218.1:0-2867 GCA_046593455.1 Chitinophagales bacterium
TTTTGCTTGCATAATCGAAATAAGATCATGGCTTACCTTGAAAACTTTTCCAATTCGCTTAGCTGAAGTATTGAACAATGAATGAGTTAAAAATTTACGGATGTAAAATGCAGCTTCATTTTTTTCAACTGCTAATACAATGATCGCATAAGAGGAATGTAAGTTTTCTCTCCGAAAAAACCCAATGTCTCTTGTAAAAAATGTTGTTGGATGTTGTTGCAAATAAGTAATCACTCGATCATCACTAATTCCTTTCATACCTGCTTCACCTCCGATCTTTCTAACTGAGAATTTCCATTTCTTCAGAATCTCAACCTGATCACGAATAATATTTTCGTCAAGTAAGATCATGCAATTAATTCACGATGCACTCCTGCTGCTTCAATCAAAGAACTCTTACTTAACCTTACGGCTTCAGATATTGCATCACGGCTAACCGAATGATTCCATTGCTCTTCAATATAATCCCAAGACAATCCTTCTGCTACCATTTCAAGAACATCTGCTACCAAAACCCTCGTGCCCTTAAAAGTTAATTGCCCATGACAAATTTTTGGATCGGCGATCACAAATTTTCCAAGTTGTTGTTTTTTCATAATGAACAAAAATATGTCTTTGGTTTGAATCAAGTTCTGAATTCAAATTTACAAACTCGCAATCAACTCAATCTCTTCCTGAGTTAATACCCGATTATAAATCAATATATCATCAATGGCACCACCAAAATAATAATGCCTTCCGTACCCACCGCCAACACCAATTTGGAATGAAGCATCGGTGTCGCTAAAATTATTTCCCGTTTTTATGGAATCAACTGCACCTGTAAAATTCCCATTCACATAAACTTTCAAAACATTACCATCTGCAACAAACGAAACGTGCTGCCAAACACCAATTTCAAACTGTACTGCTGCATTTAAAGGATCAACTCCATAAACAGTCGTGCTTCCATTGGCAATCTAAATATCGAAATTAAAACTTGAACGGTTCATGTGATTATCTATACTGTACTCGAATGGCCCGGTTGCATTTCTCTTACTCAAAATAGCAGAGGGCGATGAAGTATCACTCACCAAAATCCAGCAACAGATGCTGAAGATATTATTTGGAAATGAAAATTTCTTTGCATCATAAAAGTCGATGTATGCAGAATCATTTCTGTTAAAATACATCGCTTGCTCTTTTTCACCATGGTGATTATTACAAGGAATAGCTCCATTATTAATTCCTGTTACGCCGCTGGTTGCATCAAAACCATCCCCATCTAAAGGGATGCCTGCAACCAACCCTACATCAGGAACAAGAACCCATTCATTTTTCTTACAGAAAGAAAATAAGCAGATGCAAAAAAATACAAAAATTGTTTGAAACAAGTGTTTATTCATCTTGAATAGTTATGATTTTTGAATGAAATGTATTTTGATTTCAAAATTCTTCTGCAAATTTTTTCGGTTCTTTGTTTTGCGAAAATGAAAATAAGCTGCTGAACTTATGGAAGATGAAGATTCAAAAATTCTCGATTACCCTGCTCAAAAAAAGGAACCTGATGATGGCAGAAGCAAATACGACCGGCCATTGCAATCAGTGATGATGATTTCATTTTCAATATTTTTTCTTGCATGGCTTTTTAAGTTTCAACATTGGCCTTATTGGCAATTCGCAAGTACCATTCTAATAATTTCACTCAGTATGCTTGCGCTCGCAGGAGCTTTGCGTTACTCGCTTAAAAAGAAAAAAACGATTGAAGATTATTTGCTGATTGTGGTATATAGCATTCTGCCGATTGCATTTCTATTTCAACTAATGAGATGGGAAGGAAGTAATACAATGCTGATTACAGGAGGAATCGCCTTCTTTCTCTACTTTACTGTTCGGCTAGTTAAATCCTTTGGGAAGAAAAGTGATGAATAAAATAAATCAACAGTTTTAGTTTAACTGATCTCCACGTAAAACTCTGAAACGTTTGCGCGCCTCAACAGTGTAAATACTTCCTTTGTATTTGGTGAGAATTTCTTTGTAGAGTTCCATTGCTTTGTTGTTATCGAGCAAATAATTCTCATATAGTTCTGCGAGTTGAAACATGGCATCATCACCCAGAATATCGAATGAGTAGTTCTCATCAATTTTATCAAACAACTGTGCTGCTTCAGTATATTTTCTTTCACTCAAATAAATTCTTCCTTTCTCAAAAAGCACATCATCATTCAAAGAATGTTTGGGATAATTATTGGTGAGTGAGTCTAATGTTTTTATTGCTTCTTCATTTCGGTTTTGAAAAATCAACAGATCGGCTCTTGCGTAAATTTTCATGGGTTCAGGTGTGGTATCAAGCCCCATGTTATCGGTTATAAAAACTGAAAGCGCGATGGCATCATTGGCAACCAATTCTGATGTTGCACTTTTTAAAACATCTAATTGTGTTTGGCTCCAGTCAAAATCGCCCATGTAGAAACTGAGTTTTGCGTTTTTAAATCTCGCCTTCTCTCCTAACTCATCATCTTTATAAGTTTTATCAACTTGCCCATAGAGTAACAATGACTCCCAAACTTCATTCTTAATTAATTGCGCATCACCCAAATCAAGTTTAAGAGATGCATTCAATTTATTATTTGGAGTTGGAATTGAAACTGCTTCCTGAAGTATGCCGATTGCTTTATCGGCATTGTGCAAATACTTTGCTTCGAAGTTTGCAAAGTCACGCATAATAGAAAGTGTTTGAGGGCCTTTACCAAATTCCGTAAGAAAGTCTTCATAATCTTTTTCCAATTTCAAAAGATCATCATTGGTGTAATTATTCAGGATCGTGATCTTGGTTTGTTGTGCTGTTAAAATATTGGAGCGCGAAGGCAGATATAGAAAACTTGATT
>JBKJNS010000337.1:0-3412 GCA_046593455.1 Chitinophagales bacterium
ATTCCAAATCACAAATTCTCCCATAGGGATTCCTTCGGAACAAAACACAAATAATAATTGAAAAAACATATAAAACCTCAAACAGATATTGCCGATTGATTTTTGAAATTTAACTTATTGAAAATTTATTTGTGATTTGGATTTTTTTTTAGAAAACAACAACTTAATAGATAAACGAAATGGATCAACTTCTTAATTTTTTCTATGAAAACCGCGAAATGGTTTTCATTATCCTTCTCTCAATTTTTTTAGGGATTGAGGTAATTGCTCACGTGCCTTCAGTATTACACACACCTTTAATGTCGGGTGCAAATGCAATTCATGGCGTAGTAATCATTGGTGCAATTATCGTAATGGGCACTGCCGAATCAACAAATTATTTGGCATTAATACTCGGTTTTATAGCTGTGATTTTAGGAACACTTAATGTTGTTGGTGGATTTGTAGTGACTGATAGAATGTTAGAAATGTTTAAAAAGAAAAAATAAAAAAATTCAAGTCTTAAAAAAATTGATTTCAGAAAAAAAATAAAATGAATAGCGAAATAATTCTCTGGCTTTCTTACTTGATTGGTTCAATCACCTTCATTATCGGATTGAAACAATTAAGTCACCCAACAACTGCCCGCAAAGGAAATCTGGTAGCAGCAGCAGGTATGGCAATCGCAATATTTGCAACCATTTTTTTATACAGGGAAAATGGAGAACGCCTTCATAACCTCGGATTTATTTTCGGGGGAATAATAATTGGCTCTGTAGTAGGATGGATGGCTGCAAAGCAAGTGAAAATGACGGCTATGCCACAAATGGTTTCGCTCTTCAACGGAATGGGTGGCGCATGCGCTGCAATTATTTCTATCATCGAATATCAGCATCATGATTTTGCTTCTGGTGAATGGAACATCATTGGAGTTACCATGGCAGCATTGCTTATTGGTTCTGTTTCTTTTTCAGGCAGCATGATCGCATTTGGTAAATTGAATGGCAATGTGAAAGATAAAGTTTTCCCTGCTCAAACTTATATCAATCTCGCACTGCTGTTAGCAACTGTTGCTGTAGGCGCTTACCTAACTCATAGTGGCGAAAGAAATATGATGGTGCTTGGTGTTATGGTTGCCATGTGTTTACTCTATGGAGTTTTATTTGTGTTACCAATTGGCGGTGCCGATATGCCGGTTGTAATTTCATTACTCAACTCTTTTACCGGTGTTGCAGCAGCGTGCGGCGGATTTATTTATAACAATCAGGTAATGCTTACCGGTGGAATTTTAGTTGGAAGCGCAGGAACAATTCTTACAATCTTAATGTGCAGAGCAATGAATCGCTCGCTAATGAATGTGATCATCGGTAACTTTGGTGGTGGAGCAAAAGCCGCGAGTGGTGATGGGAAAGAAAAAGGGGCAGTAAAAGAAATTTCCCTTAATGATGCTTCTGTACTCCTGAGTTATTCGAAAAAAGTTTTAATTGTTCCCGGTTATGGATTAGCTGTGGCACAGGCACAACACACCGTGCATGAATTAGAAAAATTGCTGGAAGAAAAAGGTGTTGAGGTAAAATATGCAATTCATCCTGTTGCCGGAAGAATGCCCGGCCACATGAATGTTTTGCTTGCTGGAGCAGATGTTAGTTATGATAAATTATTGGAGATGGAAGATGCCAACAATGAATTCGGGAGTACAGATGTGGTGATTGTTGTAGGTGCAAATGACGTGGTAAATCCTGCTGCCAAAAATGATCCGGCATCGCCTATTTATGGAATGCCCATTCTTGAGGTAGAGTTAGCTCAAAATGTAATTATAATGAAGCGCAGCATGAATGCCGGTTATGCGGGCATTGAAAACGAACTCTTCTATCAGCCAAAAACGAGAATGCTCTTTGGTGATGCAAAAGCAACCTTGCAAAAATTATGCACTGAGGTAAAGGCGAATTGAAACAAAATTTCAATTTTACATCTGCTTGTAGTTTAGTTTTCCACAACTTGCTTTTAGTACCTAATCAAATTTATTTTTGCGGCTCTTATGCGCACAGTTATTTTTCTAATACTGCTTTTAGTTTCAGCAGTTACATTTTCTCAATCACTTTCAAAATCTTTTGGCTTCCTCAATTCAGGTGAGTATGATTTAGCCTACACTTCGTTTCAAAAAATATTAAGGAACAATCCGCAAAACGGAGCTGCGCAATTTGGTATGGCTAAATTATTTTTCATGAAAGATTTTAACCATTACAATCTTGATTCTGCTAATGCATACAATGCTGCAAGCGCAAGCAGATTAACCAAAGACAGAACAACGGAAGAGAAAAAGCAATTTCCAAGAGTTGGTTATCGTGATTACACCGTTAATGAACTACAGCAGTTAATTAATAATGAAGCTTATAGGTTTGCCGACTCAGTAAACACAGGAGAAGCCTGGAATCATTTCATTAATACTTTTGCAACATCGTCGCAATTGGTAGCAGCAACTGAAAAAAGAAACAGCGCAGCTTTTAATGAGGCCTTGCTAAAAAATGATTACGCAAGTTTCGATGAGTTCTTAAAAAAATATCCGGGTGCAAAGCAAGTAGCACAAGCAAGAGTACTTTATGAAAAGTATTTATACAATTCTAAAACAGCCGACAGCACCTGGCAGTCTTATAAAAATTTCATTACCCAATATCCAAATAGCCCCTATTATAATCAAGCAAAAGCAAATTATGATAAGCTGTTGTATTCAACCAAAACAAAATCGCACCGGGTAAATGACTATATCACATTTACGAAGGAGCATGGTGAAAGCCCTTATTTCCTGGAAGCGGAGGACACTATCTATGCTATTATAACCCGCGACGATTCTGTAAAGCGCTATCTTGATTTTATCAATTTGTTTCCATCAAATCACAACGTTGAAAATGCATGGATGAAAATTTATCGCAAGGAAACAGCATTCTATTCTTACAACACATTTAAAAATTTTCAAAAAAAGTATCCGTTCTACCCAAACCAAATGCAGTTGGAAAAGGATATGAAACAGAGCACCAAGAAATTTGAGAGCTTCGAGAAAAATAATTTGTATGGCTACATTGATTCAAAATCACGCGATACACTTGCACGAGCGCAGTTTACTAAGGCGGCACCATTCAGCGAAGGAATGGCAGTTGTAGAACTTCAGTGTAATACGGAACATTGCAATGCTGCTTATATCAATGCCGATGGAAAGATCATTAACACTTATCCATGGAGTAACACAGAAGATTTTAATGAAGGTAAAGCACAGGCTTCTATCGGTGATTGTCATTCTAATTCCTGTAAGTATGGTTTTGTCAACCGGTTTGGTGAATGGATTATTCAACCACGCTATGAAAATATTTTTGATTTTACCGAAGGCCTTTCAATGGTGCACAATGAAAACAAAGGTTATGGTTTTATCGATTCAAAG
>JBKJNS010000377.1:0-2786 GCA_046593455.1 Chitinophagales bacterium
GTTGGTTTTGAGTTTTCTACCGGGTAAGCAGCAGCACCATTTGATTGTCCGTTTGCTGATCCGACAGAAACTTCATTTGCAATTATACTCACAAGAATTTCTTCTTTCGGTTGCTCAACGTGTTCTTTTTCTACAGTGAATTTTACTGCATCGGTTGCCGCTTTTGTGCGCAAGTAATACATTCCCGTCTTTAATCCTTTTTCCCAAGCGTAAAAATGCATGGAGGTAACCCGTGTTGCTGTTGCATTCTCCATAAACAAGTTGAGCGATTGCGATTGATCAATGAATGCACCGCGGTCGGCAGCCATATCAATAATCACCTTCATTCTTATTTCCCAAACTGTTTTATAAAGTTCCTTTATAGCGGTCGGGATTTCAGCGATGTTTTGTACTGAACCATTCGCTGCAATAATTTTCTGTTTCAAATCATTATTCCAGATTCCCAGTTTCACAAGGTCTTTGAGCAGGTGTTTGTTCACGATAATAAATTCACCACTCAAAGTTCTACGGGTGTAGATGTTTGAAGTGTATGGTTCGAAACATTCATTGTTACCGAGTATCTGCGAAGTAGAAGCAGTAGGCATGGGAGCAACCAACAATGAATTGCGAATACCGAATTTCATTACCTCTGCTTTTAATGAATCCCAATCCCAGCGATCACTTGGTTTCACATTCCACATATCAAACTGGAAAATTCCTTTCGACATCGGTGAACCCGGGAATGTTTCATAAGCACCATACAATTTTGCTTCTTCCATTGATGCAGTAACAGCAGCGAAGTAGATGGTTTCAAAAATATCTCTGTTCAATTGTTTTGCTTCTTCCGATTCAAATGGCAGCCGCAATAAAATAAATGCATCGGCCAAACCCTGCACTCCCAAACCAATCGGGCGGTGGCGCATGTTTGATTTTTTTGCTTCTTCAACAGGATAATAATTTCTGTCAATAATTTTGTTCAGATTTTTTGTAGCAACTCTTGTTACATCAATCAATTTCTGAAAATCAAACTGACCATCTTTTACAAAGCGTGGTAAAGCAATAGAAGCAAGATTGCAAACCGCAATTTCATCGGGCGCTGTGTACTCAAGAATTTCTGTGCAGAGGTTAGAACTTTTGATGGTTCCAAGATTTTGCTGATTTGATTTTCCGTTGCATGCATCTTTGTACAACATGTAAGGTGTGCCTGTTTCAATTTGCGATTCAACAATGGCAAACCACAACTCTTGAGCTTTCACTTTTTTTCTTGACTTTCCTTCCAATTCATATTTTTCATAGAGTGCTTCAAACTCTTCACCCCAAACATCGCCGAGACCGGGTGCTTCATTAGGGCAGAATAAACTCCATGTTCCGTTTTCTTTCACGCGCTTCATAAATAAATCAGGAATCCACATGGCATAAAATAAATCCCTCGCGCGCAACTCTTCTTTACCGTGATTTTTTTTCAGTTCCAAAAATTCAAACACATCAGCATGCCACGGCTCCAGATAAATTGCAAATGAACCTTTGCGTTTTCCTCCACCCTGATCTACATAACGTGCTGTATCATTGAATACACGCAGCATGGGAATAATTCCGTTTGATGTGCCATTAGTTCCTTTAATGTATGAACCTGTAGCGCGAATATTATGCATGCTCAATCCTATTCCTCCTGCCGACTGCGAAATGAGTGCGCATGATTTAAGTGTATCATAAATTCCTGCAATGCTGTCGTCTTTCATTGTTAAAAGAAAACACGATGACATCTGTGGTTTTGGTGTGCCCGAATTAAAAAGTGTTGGCGTAGCATGTGTGAACCAACGCTCGCTCATGAGGTTGTAAGTTTCAATCGCTGCTTCAATATCTTCTTTGTGAATACCTAATGACACACGCATAAACATTTGCTGCGGGCGCTCTGCAATTCTTCCATCAATACGAAGGAGATAAGATTTTTCTAAAGTTTTAAATCCGAAATAATCAAATTGAAAATCGCGGTCATAAATAATTGATGAATCAAGTATGTCGGCATTTTTCTCTATGATCTCCATCACATCATCAGCAATCATGGGTGATGCTTTTCCTGTTTTTCCATTACGGTAATTGTAGAGATCGCGCATTGCCTGCGAGAAACATTTCTTGGTATTTTTATGAAGATTGGAAACAGCAATCCTTGATGCGAGCTGCGCATAATCGGGATGGCGCACCGTCATTGTCGCAGCAGTTTCTGCAGCGAGGTTATCAAGTTCGGTGGTGGTAACGCCATCATAAATTCCTTCGATTACCCGCTTGGCAACCATGATAGGAACTACGTGTTCAGAATCTAAACCGTAACAAAGTTTTTCAATGCGTGCAGTTACTTTATCGAACTTAATTGTTTCTGTGCGGCCATCGCGTTTGATTACAAACATAATTTGGGTGGGTTTAGGTTATTGCGAATTGCGGATTGTCAATTGCGAATTTTATTGTTAAATTTAAAATTGACTTTTATCATTTGCCTCTTGAAGTTTTTCCTGATGCGGTGAATATTGCTGTTAGTTCTGTTGATTCTTTGTGTAAATCTTCTACTTGATTTTTGGGAAGCATTCCTGATTCGATTATTATCTCTAACCAATATGCGCATTCATCTGCTTCCTCTTCTACTATTGTAATTTTACTTGTAAAATCTGCCTTTGATCTTGCCTTGCATGCTGCCCGATAATTAGCCCCTACCGAAGTCCCCGCTCTTCCAATTTGTTTGCCTATAATAAATCCGCTTGTTGATTTTGGAAGCGCATCTAAAACTTTCAAAATCCTAAGTGCAAATTTTTTTG
>JBKJNS010000177.1:0-5590 GCA_046593455.1 Chitinophagales bacterium
GGCCGATAAAATTTACATTACACGCATCTCTCATGAATTTGATGGTGATACATTTCTTCCTCCACTAAATGAAGACGACTGGAATATGGTTAGTGAAGAACGCCATTTGCCTGATGAAAAAAACAGGTACGCATATTCATTTCAGGTTTATGAAATGAAATAGGAAGGAATAGTTTTGTCAAATATCATTGATTCATCAAGCCGTTCAATTACTTCGTCGAAAAAACAATCTTCATCCCCAACCAAAAATTTTATTTGCTGTAACATTTCACCCATCTTTGTTGCCATAAGAAAATCAAATTAACTAACCAACAAATTTTAATCATGAAAAAAATCATTCTCATAATCATTGCTGTAATTGCTTCCTTTCAATTGCAGGCACAAAATGCTGATGCTGTAATTGCACAATATTTAAAAGCGATTGGCGGATTAGAAAATATTAAAAAAGTACAAACAGTAAAAGCCACCGGAAACTTTCAGCAAGGGGGAATGAATATTCCTTTTGTGATGACGCAAAAGAGACCTAACAAAATGTTGATCGAAGTTACTTTTCAGGGCATGACACAAAAGATTTGTTATGATGGTTCAATGGGCTGGATCATCAACCCATTTCAGGGAAGAACCAATGCAGAGAAAATGGATGCAGATGGAACGAAGGAACAAAAGTTTCAAGCCGATATTGACGGCCCATTGGTTGACTACGCAGCCAAAGGAAATAAAGTTGAATATATAGGTGAAGAAGATATGGATGGTTCACCCGCAGTTCATTTAAAATTAACCACTACCGAAGGCGATGTTCACGACTATTATTTTGATAAGGATGCATATTTGTTAGTGAAGGAAAAAGCACACATCAAAACACAGGATGGCTCAGTACAGGATGCCGAAACTAACTACAGCGATTATAAGGATGTTAACGGTTTGCTGATTGCGTTTACTATTGAGAATGTGAGTGAAGATCAGGGACAGAGTTATTCAAGTTTTCTGAAGATGGATAAGTTGGAACAAAACGTTTCAGTTGATGATGCCATTTTCAAAATGCCTGCAACTGACCCCGCCGTTCCTGTTACAAAATAATTCAGTTCTAATAATAATTTTTAATCAACTGCAAAAAAATATTGCAGTAGCATTTCATATTGCCTTTTAGTTTTTCAAAAATAAATTCTCCTCATGAAAAAACTCCTCACAATTTCTTTGGTACTGAATGTTGCTATGGCAACGGCTCAGAATTTTGATTCAAAAGTTTTCGGCGATATCAAAGCACGCTGGCTTGGCCCTGCAGTAATGAGCGGCCGTGTTGCATGTGTTGATGCAGTTAATGATGATTCAAAAACATTTTATGTTGGCAGTGCTGGCGGCGGCGTATGGAAGAGCGAAGATTATGGTATAAGCTTTAAACCTGTATTCGATAAATACACCCAATCAATTGGCGCAGTTTGTATTGATCAAAAAAATCCTTCAACCGTTTGGGTTGGCACCGGCGAAACGTGGGTGCGTAACAGCGTATCAATTGGAACCGGAATTTATAAAACTACCGATGCAGGTTTAAATTGGAAAAGAACGGGACTCGATAGTGTAGAACGCATTGCACGTGTGGCAGTTGATCCATCGAACAGTGATATTGTATATGTTGCAGGTACCGGCGCATTGTGGAGTGATAGTAAAAACCGTGGAGTTTATAAAACTGCTGATGGCGGAAAAACCTGGGAGAAAATTTTATTTGTGGATGAAAAAACCGGTTGTGCTGATCTTGCAATTGATCCAAAAAATTCCAATATCATTTATGCGGCCATGTGGCAGTTCAGAAGAACACCTTTTAGTTTTGCATCGGGCGGAAAAGGAAGTGGCCTTTATAAAAGTATGGATGGCGGAAAAACATGGAAGAAACTTTCAAACGGATTACCAACAACAGAGATGGGAAGAATCGCAATTGCTGTTTCACCAGCAAACTCAAACATCGTTTATGCAACTGTGGAGTATGAAAAAACTGCCATGTTTAAATCGAGCGACAAAGGAGAACATTGGACAAGAACCGGAACAAGCGCAAACATTATTGAAAGACCATTTTATTTTTCACGGGTAGTCTGTGATCCTGTTGATACCAATGTTGTTTATCGTTGCGGACTTTCAATGTTGATTAGTCGCGATGGTGGGAATTCTTTTAGCGGTGTTGGTGGCGGGCATGGTGATGATCATGATGTGTGGATCAATCCGCACAATCATAATAATTTAGTCCTTGCCTCAGATGGCGGTGTTTACATTTCAAACAATCAGGGCTCAGCATATTACCTCTGCAGAAGTTTACCCGTTTCACAATTCTATCATGCAATGTATGACATGGAAGAACCATACAATGTATATGGAGGTTTACAGGATAATCTTTCGTGGTATGCGCCCTCACAAAATAATACCGGCGGAGTAAAATCTAAAGATTGGGATCCAATGTCATACGGCGATGGCTTCTGGACGTTTCCCGATCCAAGTGACAATACGATTGCTTATACAGAAATTCAGGGTGGCGTTCTGATTCGGTATGATAAGGAAAGAAAAATTTTAAAAGAACTTTCACCACATCCTGCTGCAGGTGAACCTAAGTATCGCTTCAACTGGAACTCTCCTTTTACTGCGAGCGTGCACAACAAGCACAAACTTTTTTTAGGCGGCCAATATGTTTTTGTAAGTTATGATAAAGGAGAATCATGGAAGAAAATTTCACCCGATCTCACTACTAATAATCCGAAGTATCAGCAGCAAGAAAATTCAGGAGGTGTAACTGCTGATAATTCAGCAGCAGAAAATCATTGCACTATTTATTTTATTGCCGAATCACCAATTGATTCAAATATTATGTGGGCAGGAACTGATGATGGAAATATTCAACTCACAAAAGACGGCGGAAAAACATGGAGCAATCTCGCTGCTAATTTGAAAGATGTTCCCAAAGAACCATGGGTTAGTTCCATTGAGGCCGGCCACTATGATAAAGGAACTGCATACGTAACACTTGATTACCACAACTGGGGAAACATGAATTCTTATGTAATGAAGACTGCTGACTACGGTGCAACATGGACGAAGATCAGTAATGATTCAATTAAAGGTTATTGCCACATTGTGCGTGAAGATTTAAAAAATGCGAACCTGCTTTTTGTTGGAAGTGAATTTGGTTTATTCATTTCAATTGATGCAGGAAAAAACTGGGCGCAAATGAATTCCAACAATAATATTCCCAATGTTGCTGTTCGTGATATTGTAATTCATCCGAGAGACAATGAAGTTATTCTTGCAACACATGGCAGAGGAATTATGATCATTGATGAACTTGGTTTATCTATTCTTCGCGATTTAAATTCCAATACACTTCAAAATAAATTTACACTTTTTAGATCGGGTGATTACACAATTCCTCTCGGAGGATTCGATTTCGGTTATCAAAGTGCTGATGAATTCACAGGCGCAAATCCGAATGGCGATGCGGTAGTTGCTTACTATTTAAAAGACCGCCAATTGGTTGGTGAATTTAAAGTTGAAGTTTTGGATAAAGATGGAAAGGTGATCAATTCAGCACCTGCAGGAAAACACAAAGGAGTAAATATTGTTTCATTACCCATCAACCGCAAGCCGGCCAAAGTTCCGCCGGCGCCAAGAATTGCAGGTGCTGCTGTTATCGGTCCGGCATTAACTGAAGGATCTTACCCGGTTCGAATTGTAAGAGGAAAAGATACGGTGATGACAAATATCACCGTAAAACAGGAAAAGAATTCTCCTTACACAACAGAAGACCGCAAGATCAGGCTCGATGCATTGATGGAGAATTACAACATGCTAAATGATTTTGCTTACACCGTAGATTGCATTACAACAATGCGCGACGATGCAAAGAAAATTTCTGCATCACTTGTTGCGGGTGATAAGTTGAAAAAATCATTGGATCTTATTGTTCATGATCTTGATACGCTGCATCAATTTCTTGTCTATACAAAAGAAGGTGCAATTGTATCGGAGAATTCAAATCGCCTTAGAGAAAATCTTGCAGATAACTTTGGAACAATAAATGGTTATGAAGGAAGACCGAATAACTCCACACTCGATCGCACTCCAACATTGAAAACTGAAATGGCCGAAGCAGAAAAGAAGTACGATGCCATTATGAAAAAATATTTACCAAAGATTAATCCGGAGCTAAAAAAGAAAAACCAACCTGAATTGGTAAGAAAAACCAGAGTAGATTTTGATAAGAGTTAGAATTGCAAATTGAAATGAAGACAGCAGCGCCACCAAAAAATTTTGGTGGCGCAGTTGTTTTAAAATGAAATTGGTTTCGAATCAAGCGATTAAATTTTTGGGTGTGAAGTGCACGGTTATATTTGTTGAAAATAATTTTTGAATGAACTCACGCCGAAAATTTTTACGCAACATTTCTCTTGCCGCTGCCGCCACATGGATTACTACAAAGTTTGTAAAAGCTGATTCACTGGGTAGTGAAAATATTTTTGATTCTGAAAAGAATCTTTCATCTCCTGCATCAAAAGGTAATATTATTCTTTCTACCTGGGCCGCCGGTGTGGCTGCGAATGAAAAAGCATTGAGTGTTTTAAAGGCCGGTGGAAAAGCTGTTGATGCTGCAGAGCAAGGCGTGATGGTTACAGAATCTGATAGAACAAATACTTCAGTGGGTCTAAGTGGTTTCCCTGATCGCGACGGTCATGTTACACTCGATGCATGTATAATGGATGAAGAAGGCAATGCAGGTTCAGTAACTTTTCTCGAAGGCATTGAGCATCCGGTTTCAGTTGCAAGAATGGTGATGGAAAAAACGCCGCATGTAATTCTTTCAGGTGATGGCGCACAACAATTTGCATTGGAGAATGGATTTGAGTTGCACAAAGGAATGACAGATGTTGCAAAAAAAGCGTGGGAGGAGTGGCAAAAGACTTCCCACTATAAACCTGTGATCAGTAAGGAGAATCACGATACCATTGGATTGATAATTAAAACTGCAGAAGGAAAACTTTCGGGCTCATGCACCACCAGCGGACTTGCATTTAAAATGCACGGCAGGGTAGGCGATTCACCAATAATTGGTGCCGGACTTTTTGTTGATCCCGAAGTAGGTGCTGCAACGGCAACGGGCTTGGGTGAAGCAGTAATAAAAATTTGTGGTGCGCATACCATTGTTGAAATGATGCGCAATGGAAAAACTCCGCAACAAGCTTGTGAAGCTGCAATGAAAAGATTAACAACGCATCAAAAAAATTATCGCGATATACAAATTGGTTTTCTTGCCATTAATCTTAAAGGAGAAGTTGGTGCATTTGGTTTGCAGCCGGGGTTTCAATATTCACTTGCAAGCGAAGGGAAAAATGAACTACTGAGTGCACCTTCGATGTTGCAAGTGGAAAAGAAATGAGTTAACCTATCAGCGGAATTCTGCGAATGCAAATTTTTACCGCATCAAAATCTTCACCTCTTCAGGCACAATAAAAAAAATTACACAACCATTTTCAGATGTTACTTCATGGTTAAAACCCGCCGGAGTGTGCATGTAATCTCCTGCTGTTAATTTCTCGCCTTCAAAAACTGCATCTCC
>JBKJNS010000142.1:0-2955 GCA_046593455.1 Chitinophagales bacterium
GGGCGAATCAAACTTCCGCCGAAGTCAATTGATTTACCTGTGAGCACGCCGGTAAATTTATTTCTCATTCGTTTGTATTGTCCATAGAGAAAACCAATTTCTCTACCACCAACTCCAATATCTCCCGCAGGCACGTCGGTATCGGCACCAATGTGGCGACAGAGTTCCGTCATAAAACTTTGGCAGAATTTCATCACCTCATTATCCGATTTTCCTTTGGGATCAAAATCACTTCCGCCTTTGCCGCCACCCATTGGTAAACCCGTGAGTGAATTTTTAAACACCTGTTCAAAAGCAAGAAACTTTAAGATGCCGAGATACACGGTAGGATGAAAACGCAAGCCGCCTTTGTATGGACCAATGGCATTGTTCATTTGAATTCTGAAACCGCGGTTCACCTGAAATTCTCCTTTATCATCTATCCACGTTACACGAAACATAATTACCCGATCGGGTTCTGCAATGCGTTCCAGAATTTTTGCATTCCTGTACTTTGGATTTTCTTCGAGGAAAGGAATCAATGTTTCAGCAACTTCATACACTGCCTGATGAAACTCGGGCTCACCCGGATTTTTCTTTTTGATTTTTTTCATGAATAAATCTAACTCTGTAACTTTTTGTTTGATTGCCATAGGAGATTTTTTTAGAAGCATGAAGATAAAAGTCATTTTCATATTTTCAGCATGAAGTTTATCATTCTTGTTCATAGCATGAATTACAAATGAATTAACCTGAATACTTTTTAGATTATTTCAGATAACTATTGCTTCGACCAGATTCTTGTATTGAGGTTGAGATCATCAACAATACCTGTTACCAATGTAAGGTAATAAAAATATTCCTGCAGGTAATCATCTTTCATTCCCGTAGAAAAAACATTCGGTTCAAATAAATCTTTGCTCAATGGAATTGCGATAAAAACTTTTGAAGCAATAAATGAAACGTAGATTTTGATTTTCACTTTCTCGCGAAAATCGGTGAGGCGTTTCATGAGAGAGGTGGAAAGAATGTAGCGCGACTCTACCTGATTGCTGCCATAACATTTAAAATATTTTTCGAAGACCGGATCTTCCAGATCAATCGCCTGCCCGCGGGATTCAATTACCTTGTCCATCCATTTTCCGATTCCTAAAAAATCTATTCCCGAATCGGGTAACACAAATAATTTACCAGTGAAATCTTTATTGAAGTCGGCAATAAAAAAGATGCCTTTAAAAATGGTGACCCAGCTTTCTGTTCTTCTACCTTTACTATCAGTACTTACATGTTTTTCTTCATGCCATAATTCAGAAAACCTGATTGATGTTTTCTCTAATTGCCCGCTGATTAAATCGCCGCCCTTGAATCGGTCTATGCGCTGGTTAAATATTTGAGATCCGGCATATTCTCCAGTAGAAATCGAAAACTCAGGTTCATACGTTAGTTTTTCATTCACTTGCTTTACCATTCCGCTAATTACCTGTTGCTTAAAATTTTTTACGTATTGATCTTTCGCCTTTTGATAAATGGTGAGTCGCTTAATTAACAATAAGAATGGTAAAACCAGAATTACCAGAAACCATGGATTCTGAAACATAAAAAAAGGAATGAGTGCAGGTATAAAAAGCACAGAATAGGTGATGGCCGACCAAAAAGTGGTGACAACATTTTTTCTTTCAACCTCTAATAATTCAAGAAGCGGAGTGAGTAAATTGCTGAAATAATTTTCGAAGTCGGTGGGTGATTTCATTCCTTAAAAAACATTTAGATTTAAATGGAACGCAGATGACACTGATATAAACAGATTTTTTTCAGTGAAGAATCCGTTACATCCGTGTTATCCGTGTTCTATTCATTAACCTTTAAAAAGATCTTTCGCCGAAATATTCATGCGCTCTTCTTCAGGAATTTCGAAAAATGTTTTGAGTTGATAGTTCATCATGCGTGCAAAGATGTTGGTAGGGAATTGCTCCACTGCATTGTTGTAATTATTTACCGATGCATTATAAGCTCGGCGGGCTGCAGAAATTTGTTCCTCGACTTCATTCCACGAACCTTGCAATTGCAAAAAATTCTGATTGGCTTTTAAGTCGGGGTAATTTTCTACCTGCACCAAAATATTTTTCATGGCTGCATTGATCTGGTTATCGAGTTGAATTTTTTGTTCGGTAGGAATATTTGGATCAATTGCTTTTGTACGCAGCTCGGTAATTTTTGTAAGTGTATCGCGTTCGTAGTTCATGTATTGCTTTACTGTTTCAACTAAATTCGGAAGCAAATCATAACGTTTCTTGAGCATGGCATCAATGGAACCGAATGCATTGTTGACCGCATTCTTTTTTGCAATGAGGGAGTTGTAAAGCACCACGCCAATGAGGGCGACAAATAGGAGAATGATGAGTGGAATTATCATAGTGAAATTTTTTCAAAGAAACGGAAAAAGTTTCGTGTTTTGAGTTTCCCCGCGAAAAGCGGGGCAGGCGGGTTTCGTGTTTCTTAAATCTTGGAACCTGTTTATCATTGTCAATTGTCAACTATCAATTGTCAATTAAATAGTTCTCAGCACCTGCTGTATTCCTTTCATAGGAATTTTAACCCAAGTGGGCCGGCTGTTTAATTCATAACCCAATTCATACACTGCTTTTTCGAGCAGATGAAATTGTAAAAGAAAATCAAGCTCTTCTTTTTCTGCAGTGAGTACAATATTGTTATTGATAGTTTTCCAATACGCATTCATAAATGCAACTGTAACTTCACTATACCAGCGTGTAACTGCAGCATCGATTTTTTCTTCGGCAACATTATGCTCACTGGTACTGAAATATAATTTAGCGCAAACAGCATAGTGAAAGGAGCGAAGAATTCCTGCAACATCTTTCAGCGGCGAGTGTTTGATCTTGCGATCTTTGATAGAGCTTTCGGGTTCGCCTTCGAAATCAAGAATGATGTAATCGCTGCCATCAAATAAAATTTGAC
>JBKJNS010000176.1:0-2923 GCA_046593455.1 Chitinophagales bacterium
TATCAACTTTAATTTATCCATTAGTCGCATTGCACCATAGCCCATGTCAAATTCAAACCAGCGGGTTGCATTGTTTGCTCTGCCGGGAAATTGATGGTGATTGTTGTGATACGCTTCACCCCAGAAAATAAAATCGACCGGCATAATATTTTTCGAAGTGTTTTTCATTTTAAAATTTACATAGCCAAAGCGGTGCGCCCACCAATTTACAGAAGCACCCTGCAATGATCCCATTACGATAGTGATTGGTAAAAATAACCACATCCACCACGCAGTGGCGAAGAAAAAATAGAAGGTTACATAAGCTGCAATCCATAAAAATCTTGCATAGAAATTATGCGTGTATTTTTCAAACCATTTCCATTCGGGTAAATCTTTTCTGTACTTATCTTCCACCAAAGTTTTCCCCTTATAGATGTCGAAATAATTATTTCGCGTTTGCCACATCATGGTAAAAACATTTGCGGTGTTTGAAGGTGAATGCGGATCCTCCTCAGTATCTGTATGTGCATGATGCAGGCGATGCATAATGCCATAAGTATTTGCACTGATGTAGGAAGAACCCTGAGTAATAAAACAACCCCAGTAAAATATTTTCTCTAAAAATTTTGACATCGTAAACAAGCCGTGAGCAGCGTAGCGATGATGAAATACTGACTGAAAAAATAGTGATGTATACCAATGAGCAACAACAAAAATTAATATAACCATGAATACTTGTTTTTGTTAAAGGTAGTCTATAAAATTCATATTACTATGCTATTCAACTTAATAAATTTTATGCGCTGCAATAGAAACAATTGTAACCAATAAAATTTTAAATAACATCTTAAATACATTTTTTCATTCTCAAATCATGCCTCTCGATTTAAACTCAAGGTATTTATTTACGGTGTTAATGGAGAGCTCATCGGGTCTTGTGAGAATGCAATGAATGCCGTATCGCTGCATCTCAGTTACGAGTTGTGTTTTATCTGCAATAAATTTTTGCGCAATTGTTTGGTCATAGATACCGGTTAAATCTGTTGCGCGCTGTTTCGAAAAATCTTCGATCTCAGCATTCTGAAAAAATACCACCACCAATAAATGCAGGCGGCTGATTCTTCTTAACACCGGCAACGCCCTCTCCATTGCAGTCATGCTTTCAAAATTGGTATAAAGAAAAAGCAAGCTTCTTCCTTTGATATAATTTCTCGAAGCATGAAACAGTAACTCAAAATTCGCTTCTCTAGTTTCTTCTTTTTGCGAATACAATGCTTCTAAAATTTTTCGCAATTGTGATTTTGCTCTCTCGGCTTTTAGAAATGTTTGAATCTTATCAGCAAAAGTTAACAGCCCCGCTTTATCACTTTTTAATAATGCAATATTGGAGATCACCAATGAAGTATTCACTGCATAATCTAATAAGCTCATGTTGTTGAATGGCATGCGCATAGCACGGCTGCGATCAATTACCGAATATACTTGCTGTGCACGCTCATCTTCAAATTGATTTACCATCAATGAATTTGTTCTGCTGCTTGCTTTCCAGTTAATGCTTCGGTGATCATCACCACGAACATATTCTTTGATTTCTTCAAACTCATAACTGTGCCCTATGCGCCGCAATCTTTTTATTCCTTCTTGTGTTGAAATTCTTGCGCGTGCTTTCAACTCATATTGTTTCATCTGTAGAACTGAAGGGTACACTGAACTTTCTGTTGCAGATGCGATCACAAGTTTTCGCTGTAGCATTCCAATAAATGATTTTAAAAAAAGGTTGATGTTTCCGAATTGAAAAACCCCGCGTGTAACAGGCAGCAGTGGGTAAATAATTTTCTTCTTTTCATTTCCTTCTAATAAAAATTTAAATGAAAAATCGCGCTGCTGAAATTGATGCGGCAATTCTTCAATAAGTTTAACAGATAGTTTTAATGAAGAAAGATTTTCAATTTGAATGCTCACAAAATTTTTATCACCAAGCGACAGAATTTTCTGCACGGTTCTCGTCGCCGTTAATTTTGTGTTGGAACTGAAAAGCATCATTGCATCAACAACTGTGATGGCGAAAAGCAAAATCAATGTTGCCTGTGCTACAGCAAAAAATATTGGAAGAAAAAATCCCGCAACAAACAACAACGAAATAATTCCAAGCAGTAGAAAAAGCCGGTCGGTTATATAAAGTTGTTTGAAGAAGCGAATCATGATCTGTTTCTTATTGGTGAAACTCCGCCGGAGTTTTTTCTACTCCGGTGGAGTTTATCAAGTATGATAAAAAAATTCATCATCTCGGCACTTCAATTTTTTGAATAATATCTTTCACTACATCTTCGGGTTCCATGCCTTCCATTTCTCGCTCGGGCGTAAGTATGATGCGGTGATTGAGAACAGGATAACTCACAAACTGAATGTCTTCAGGTGTTACAAAATCACGACCGTTGATCGCGGCAATAGCTTTTGCCGATCGCATAATAGCAAGTGATGCACGAGGGGATGCACCTAAAAATAAATCACCATGGTTGCGTGTTTGATGAACAATGTTTGCGATGTAATCAAGCAGCTCATCTTTGATCAATACCTGCTCCACCAATTTCCGGCACTCACGAATTTCTTCGGCAGAAAAAACTTTTTGCACTTCATTCATTCTTCGGTTTCCAAAATCTTCTTTAAAGCGTTGCAGAATTTGTTTCTCTTCATCAAGCGAAGGATATTGAATTCTTATGCGGTACAAAAAGCGATCGAGTTGCGCTTCGGGAAGTTTATAAGTGCCCTCCTGCTCTATAGGATTTTGTGTTGCAATAACAATGAAAGGAAATTCGAGAAAGTAAGTTGTTCCGTCAACTGTTACCTGCTGCTCTTCCATTACTTCAAACAATGCCGCCTGTGTTTTTGCAGGGGAGCGGTTGATCTCATCAATCAAAACAACATTTGAAAAAACAGGGCC
>JBKJNS010000339.1:0-11188 GCA_046593455.1 Chitinophagales bacterium
CAGCAACAGCCACTTAAAATCTGGCTGAAGAATAAAATTTACAATTGTCATAGAACCAATTGAGGTGACTCCTGCAATTGATACTATAATAAATGCTCCCTGTGTTCTTGTGCGAAAAGATGTTTGCGCAACATACATTGTAAGCAAACCTGTTGTGAAAATATAACCGCCCATTACCCAAAAAACTTTTTGAAGCCATGCTGATAAATTAGAAATATTATTTTGAACAACCGATAAAGTTGTATTCATGTATTGCAAATCCTCCGGCAACAAAGAAGGGCGCAAAAAAATAAAATACATTCCCATTCCTGCGAGAAGAAATCCTCCGAGTGTGAGGAATAATGCGGAGTATGGTTTTAATTTTATCATTTAATTTTTGAATAAATCTTTTTCAAGAATAGCTTTATGCACCACCTGTTATCACTCCTTTGATTGTCCGATAGCATTCCCTGCATTATCGTTTACTGTCCACCTGAAATCACATTTATTTGCTCCACCTGCAATACTTCCCGTTCTCTCTAATTTAGCGTGCCATAATTCT
This sequence comes from Chitinophagales bacterium, assembly GCA_046593455.1. Taxonomy (GTDB): domain Bacteria; phylum Bacteroidota; class Bacteroidia; order Chitinophagales; family UBA10324; genus JAJAYG01. Next base: position 542 of record JBKJNS010000339.1, read on the forward strand.
GCCAAAGGATAGTCCAGAGAACACCAGGTTTTAGTACAAAATTCTGATAGCCCTTTTGATTTAAAGTAATCGGCAACCGGACATCTTAGACAATCAAAGCCGACTACATTGTTTGCTGTCTGAACATCCTTCCATTCATAGGAAGGACTGTTAAACGGAAATGCCCTGAATAATTTAGTTGTCTTTAAAAGGTGACTTTCAATATTTCGATTGCCTAATCCAGATAGCCACCAGGAAAGCCTGCCCATTTTCACATATATTTTCCAGGCAATATCATAGAACAGTTGTGTTGCTGTTTCTTCACTTTGTCCTCTTGCTGTTAGTTCCTGATAAAAGGCGGTTGACATGGCTGCAAGGTGAACCATAACAGAACCACCCAAAGTGGGCATACCAGGAATTTCGGGTTTTAACCTTTGATATCTTTGCCAATAACCGAAAAGTATTTGATTGATGGTCTCAGCATCATAGAGCGGAATGAGTTCTCTTCTCATGAATTTGGCAGCTTGTACTTTAAACCAGTATAATAAAAGATTTTTCATTGATGCTGTTTTTTAGAAGCTGCTTCAAGAAATGTTGTGCTATCCTGAAGCATATTGTTCAAACACCAATTTGCATAAAACGGTGATAAGAAGAATGCAATGATTTTGAAAAATATATTCTTTGGATTTGTATAAGCAATGCTTAATTCTGCTTTCGTGTTTTCTCTTTCCGATAAAATCACCAATCGCATTTGATACCATCCGAGAATAATCATTTTTGCTTTTCCAATTGTTTCCCAAACTTTTTCTTTGTCCTTAATCCATTTGCTTACAACTACTGTGAAGTCCATTGTAAAGCCCATCATTTTTCCCGTCCAACGGAATTTTGAATTAAGTCCTGTTGTATTTTCTGAAAGCTGTTTCAATTCCAATTTACTTCCCATCATTGGCATTGAACTTTTAGTCATGTGCATTCCGGTGTTGCCGATGTTATCCATGTAAGCGAAAACTTTTTCGGGAGATGAACGAATGAGAATGTGCTTTGTAAAAATTTTCATTTGTCGTTAAATAAAAATCAATGTTCCTTGTATGCGAATAGCGAAATGTGTTCTCATTTCTTAAATGCAAACTCAGGTTGAAATATATATTGTGACGAGAAATCCATTGCGCCTGATATTGGTTGCTGATAACCAAGACCGAGTATTAAATAGTTATTCAGTTTTACTTTTACTCCACCAACTAAGTTGAGCGCAATTGTTTCTTCTGGCATTTTTTCTCCTTGAATTTCAGCTACCAGAAATATTTTTTTGCAAATCTTATAAACCAATGCAGCACTTCCTTCATACATATCTTCCCGCGGACTATAATGGAAAACCTGGTTGAATGCAATGTTAGAATTAGAAAGAGTTGTGGAAAAACCAACCAATGCGTTGACATACTTTTCGCCAGAATGTGTAGGGATTTCAAACTCAATAATTGGTGAGAATCCATTCATTCCGTTCTTGCTTCTTATTGCTGCAAACTGAAACATTAGTTCAGTATGTGCACTATTTAAAAATGCATCGTTTCGAATATGTAGCCCAATAAATTTTGTAAGACCGGTTTCAAAATGAAAGCCGAAATCACCTGTAGATTTCCCATCCACTTGGGTTAAGAGAGCAGAAAGCCGTAAACTATACATGCCAACGGCTTCGGGAATTCCCATGTGAGTAAAGAAAGGATGTGCCACCTCCTCTTCCATATCATCCATTGGCTTTTGCATATTCTTCATGCTTTGGTTTTTAGCGGATGAAGAATCGTTTTTCATTTCTGGCATTTGCTGACTATATGCGAAATGTCCACTGAATATTAAAGCAATAAAACAAAGCAGGAATGAGTGCATCATTCCTTTAAATAAACTTATTCTGATTTTCATTTTATTTTTTGCGTTTGCCTCTCAATAAAAAGACAATGATGAGTATAACAGCAAGTGGAATAATCCAAACGCCCCAACCCATACCCCAGAAATTATCGTGCATCATTTTGTTTATTTTTTGTGATTCAATTAAAAATTAGGATAAAATGTTATAAAGATATTGGAGCTCTAAGTTCCGCTATGGTATAACCCGTATTACTTAATGCCTCCTGAAGCGTATCCGCTTTAAGCTCCTCGGAAGAAGTAATTTTTGCTTCCTTCCTTGCCAAGTCAACTGTCACAGAAGTAACTCCGGCAGCAGCAGACAATTTATTTTTAACTGTTGCAACACAGCCACCGCAACCCATACCGCCTACGTGGTATGTATGTATGATTGAATTTTCCATGATTCTTGATTGAAATTTATTCTTCTTTCCCGATAATTTCAGGTATCGTGATTGCCTGTTCTTTCCCTAGTACTCGGGATTTCCCGAATTGTTTTTATTTTTTCTTAACCAAATCCATTCCGCACTTGGGGCATTTGCCAGGCTTGTCACTCATAACTTCAGGATGCATCGGGCAAGAATAGGTTGTTGCCATATTCTGGTTTGGGTTTGTCAATTCGGTTCCTGTTTTTGAATCTTTCATCATCATTCCGCAATCAGACATCATACCACTCATATCCATACATTCACCTTCCTTCATCTTCATTTTTGTTCCGTCAGTCATTTTACATTTTCCATTGGTCTTAATTGTAGTTCCATTTTTCATGGTCATGTTTTTTTCCATAGGCATAGTTTTTCCATCTTTCATGCACATCATTTTTCCGTCTTTCATCATGCAACCATCCTTCATCATTGCAGTGTCAGCTTGGGTCTGTGCGTAAGAGTTAGTTGCATTAAAGCATAATGCCACAATAAGCAATGAAGCAAACATGGCAGAAATCATTTTTTTGGTTTTCATTATTTTTATTTTTTGATTTTAATTTTTTTTCCCGATAATTTCAGGTATCGGGATTGCCTGGTCTTTGCCGAATACTCGGGATCGCCCGATTTAATTAATTTTTCTTTACTAATTCCATCCCACACTTTGTGCATTTGCCGGGTTTGTCTGAGGTTACTTCGGGGTGCATCACGCAGGTATAAATTGCTGCACCCATATTTTCTTGTGAGCTTGACTTTACGCTATAAAGCAACATCTCATTTTTGTTTTTTTTCATTGTCTTGTTTGATTAATCGTTAAGAATTATTTGTTTGAATTATCTCTTCGGAAACATATTCAACAGAAGCCATGAGCTTTTGAAACTCCTTTTCAACATCTTCAAAATTATCAGTGTATGCTTCCATCCGTTTTGAAATTTTTTCATCTTCCTTCGCTGTACCTTTTTTGAGTTTCTTTCTTCCTCTCTCAACTTCTTCTGCTAATTTTTCTTTGAAAGAGATGACACTTTCATTGAGAATATTAATTTCTTCCAGCTCTCTTTCACAGCGCTTTTTAAACTTCTTCTCTTTTTTTAGGAAGCGTTTTTTCTTTTCTGCGATTTGAACGTCTGTCGGTTGCTCTTGTAATAAAGAAGTTTTTTCAGTGAAAGAATTCAACTGTAGTTTCCAAGCGTCAACCTGCTGTTGGAAAGAAACCATACTATTAAGAAGTGCTTCTTTCGCTTCCACTTTCTCTCTGTTGCATTTCCAATCTTTATCCGCCTTCCGCTCCATCTTTTGCAAGCGCGAGTAGTAGTCAGGAATTTCCTGAAGGTGGGCGAGCGCAATTTTCCCTGTAACAATCGAATCATCATTTGTAACATTGGTCAAAGGATTCCGAGAGCCGTGTTCCGATTCGGTTTCAAGCCCCATACGGAATTGCTCTATGTCAACTTGCCCATCCATGTTCATTTGATCACTGATGGATTGCGCTTCTTCGGTAGTGAATGTTTTCATTTCGATTTTTTATGTTGTGAGGTAGAATTAATTATGTTTTGCAATGACTAATTTTTCTGATAGTAACTCGCGGATGTCCGAGTTATTAGTTTCTCCATGATTTTTATCTTAAAAATCGTGAGCATTAATTTATTTATTCTTTAATTGAAATTATTATTTCATGTTGTTCATGTCACACATCCCTTTCATTGCTTCTTTTACATTTGAGTGTGCTTGCATTGTTCCCATCATCATGTTGCACTTTGATTGGTCGGCATCACACATGTCCATTGTTTTGCTCATCATCATTTTGCACATCGAAGAATCGTTCTTGCACATGTTCATCATGTTGTCCATCGACATATTCATCATGGCGGGGTCGCTCATCATACTTTCCATCATCATTTGTTTGCAAGTGTCATTGCTCATCATTTGCTGCATCATCTCGTTCATGTACGGTTGATGATTTGCAATTGAAGCAAAGATTTCTTTTCGCTGTTGATCTTCATTGAGACACTGATCGGCAGTTTGGTTTGAAGTGCAGGCAAATAGTAAACTCATTGCTGCTACAATGAAAATTGAATGAAGCATTAATTTTTTCATTTGGATTGATTTTTTTTGTTGTGATTAAATTATTTCTAAGCAAAGGTGAACCTCTCAATACCCAAGGGGTTACACAACTCTGGAAATAAGTTGTAAGATTCACACATTTACCTTCGAAAAAATTTTCTCACATAGGTGCATAAAAGATTGCATGGCTCCGTCTTTTGGCAGCCATGCAACCTGTCAATCAAGTTAAACCTTACTTATTTACTTGAATGCTTTCTTTCGTTGATCCGCATGAAGGCATTTTCTTGCCCATGTAAGGATTTCTGACTTTTGAATCTTCACTCAGCCAATAAGCGCCTTTACCATCATTCGCCATCGGGCAATACTGATAGTAAAGAACATCGGTATTGATGTTAAGCGCCTTCATGGCCTTATACATTACATCCGACAAGGTCACGAAATGTTCACGCTGATGTTCAAGTTCATTGGTGCCTTTGATGTGTTCAGCATGGTAACTCAACTGCTCGGCATACTGCATCCAGATTTTATGCTGTTCAGCGGTGAGTTTATCCATCGGCACCTTTGCAATGGTGTTGAATAATATTTTGGCCGAGGCGCGGGCACTATCGCCTTTATCTATTGCCAATGCATTTTTGAGATTGATGTAGGCGGATAATACATCGTTCAATGATTGATTGCTGCTTGTTTGTGCAAAAGAATTTTGCACGTATGCAGATGCTACAATTGCAACTGCTATGATTAGTTTTTTCATTTTAATTTTTGTTTTAATTGTTATTTAAGTTTAGGAAAAAATTGAAAATTTATTTTGCTTTTGAAAAGAAAAACAATCTAACTCTCAGTGTGAATTCAACATTGAGTATAAACAGTAAGAAATCAGATTTGGAAACTCGCTATGAGTATGCGTATACCTGCCTTGGGTGGTGGCGGGTGAAAACCATTGTATGCTACAATGGATAAATGATTTTCAAAAGGAGAAAAAAATAATTGATTAGTTACGAGTGATGCAAGAGTTGAAAATGGCTTTGTCAAATCCTTATTTACAACGCTAAAGAATTTTCCGGTCGTGCTAAAGAAAGCGACGTGCCCTGCCTGGCAATCATTGCCTTTATTTGATTCAGGATTTTCTTTGCAACAGGATTTTGTACAGTGTTCTTTTTGCGAAGCACTCATACCCGCGCAACTTCCCATACTAAAAGAACACCAAGCACTGCATACATGCACGTATAGTATAACTGCGAGCATCGAGCAAGCTATGAATTTTGATATGTAGGTAGTTCTGTTCACTTTAGGTTTTATTCGCAACAACTTTTCTTACGAATGAAAATAGCTTTTAGTATTCGCAGTGAGATGTTGCCAAATTTATTAAAAACATTTTTCATTAGAGCATTATCAGCATTATTGCAGACATGGCAACCATTAGCAAATCCTCGAAAAGCGTTACCGTTCCTAAAGGGAGTTTAAAAATGGTGCCAAGACATGCACATTCAATTGTTTGTTTCTTATGTAAGCTGTTTATTACTCCAAAGGTACTGAAAGTCATTACAATGAGAATCAAAACATAGCACCACTGGAGATTAGTTCCCATTAGCAACCACACACCGAAGAGCAGTTCAAGAATGGGGTAAATGAAACCGTAAGGCTTCCATCTTTTCGCTAACAGATCATAGGTAGAATAGCCGTCAGCAAAGCCGCGAAGATCAAGCAGCTTGAAGAAGGAAAATGTGACAAAGAATCCTGCCATGAAATTATTCATCCACAAATTGAGATTCACAGAATCATTTTTGAATGATGCGATAAAACTGATTGCTGTAATGTAACCGAAGATGAGCAAAAGAGGTTTGTAAGTGGTGATCCAAGATTTTTTTTCTTCTGTGCTCATAATTTCATCAGAAGTATCACTGCCGTCTTCTGAAATCACATATTTTTTCTGCGGGCTTATGGCTTCCTGTAATGAAGCAAGAAGAATGTGCTTACTCATTTTGATTGTTGCCTTGCCTTCCTTCAATGATACTTCTGCTGAAAGCACGTCAGATAATTTTAGCATCCTGCTTTTCACTGTTGCTTCGCAGCCGCTGCACGTCATTCCTGTAATGTTATAAGTATGTGTCATTGCATGTAATTGAATGGCACAAAGTTACTTTTACACTCAGGTGAAAATGCTATGGAATTTTGGAAATGATTTATGAGATTTACTGATTAGTAAGAGATTCTTTTCAAAGTTTGTCGAGAGCAATTCTCTTTTTGTCTTTCAGGTTTTTGAATTGAGTCGGAGTCATGCCGATGAAATTTTTAAACTGCGCAGACAGATAGGCGGCGCTGCTGTAATTAAGCTGATCAGCGATCTCATTCAATGAAAGTTCATCGTAAATGAGCAACTCTTTTACCTTCTCAATTCTTTGCGCGATGAAATACTTTTCAATAGTGGTTCCTTCTACTTGCGAAAAAAGATTGCTGAGGTAGGTGTAATCGTGATGCAGTTTTTCGCTAAGCAGTTTCGAGAGTTTTGTTTTGATCTGCTGCTCGGAGTAATGGACTAATTCGACTATGGTGGTTTTTATTTTTTCAATAATGCGTGTTTTCTTATCATCAATCAGTTCAAAACCGAGAGGTAGTAATGATTGATTGATCTGTATTTTCTTTTCATCATCCAATTCTTCTGTTACCGTTACTTCACCCAATTGCACTGCAACGGGGTGCAAGCCCAAGGTCATCAATTGATTTTTCACTGAAGTTTTGCAGCGGTTGCATACCATATTTTTGATGTAGAGTATTGACATGGGAAAATGAGAACGTCAGCTTTTAAGTTGACTCTATACAAGTTTTTTGACTAAACCTTTTTTATGTTTCGTGAATTTAGACAAGAAATATTTTTAGTTATTGATTCTGAAAAATAGATTTCACCTCGTACGTTCCACTCACAACTACGCGATCATCATCAGTTAAGCCGCTCATGATCTCAGTGCCTGAAGCATTCGCCGCACCAATCTGCACATAAATGATTTTGAATTCCTCCGGCACGTGATGCACAAACACTGCGGGCTTACCATTCATGTACGCAATAGCTGAACCTGATACAACCATCTGCGGCTTTGATGCTTTCTTCAATACTAAAATATGCACTGCCTGACCGGGCAACAAAATGTTTTCGCTGTTGTTCACTTGCAATACTAAAGTTGCAGATTGATTGATGGGGTTGAAGGAATTGTTGAGCGAAATCATTTTCGCGGGTATAGATGGCGACTGATCATTGAGGAATACGCTGAACAATTGATCGCCGGCGATTTTAGAAACATCATCGGCAAACACAGTTGCTTCTACGTTTACTACCGAAGTGTTGTACACGTTCATCATTGTTTCGCCTTGTTCTACCTGTTGCCCGGTAGCGAGATTAAAATTATCAAGTGTTCCGTTGAGTGGCGAACGCACTTCATAGCGAAGTGAGAAGTTGCCGCTAAGCTTAGCATAGACCTGTTTGTTCTGCACGGCATTGTTGTAACGGATTTCAGCATTCTGCAAATCCTTTTGCGACACAATATCTTTTAGTGATTGCAACCGGTCGTATTCTTTTTTTGCAGCTTCATATTCTGCATTTGCATTTGCTCTTTCTGTTGCAAGCGAAACCTGTTCGGCTGATGATTGCGTTTGCTCAATGACAGCGAGTATTTGCCCTTTGCTCACTTGTTGTCCGATGGAAACATTCAGCGACTCGATGGTTCCGTTTTGTGGTGAAACAATTTGCGCATAACCATTGGTAGCCGGTTTTACAACACCATTCAATTGTAGTTGCGTGGAGTAATCAGAATAAGTCGGTTTTGCAGTGAGTACAGTGAAAAGAAATTGAGTTTCTTTTCCCACTTCAAATTCATCCTTCGCTCCGCCACCGCCACTGAAAGTTGGATCGCCGTGCGCCCATGCTTGCTCAGTAAAATCAGTAGGTAGTAGGCAGCAGGCAGTAAGTAAAAAAACCGTAACTACTTTTTGCGCCCGTGATGTTTTATTCATTCTTGATTTCATCAAGAAGTACATCAGCAGCAAACCAATTCCAAATGCAAATAGCAGCGACCACCAACTGCCTACTGCATACTGATTACTGCCTACTGCCTCTTCAGGAATTGCTAATTTTTTTCCTACTTCAACCGGACTTATCAAAATCAAATCATTCTTACCTCCGGCGCTAATGGTGAATGTGAGTGCGTATCTTTTTTGCTGTGGAAATGTTGCATCAACATCATACTGCCCTTTGTCAGTTTGCGTGATTTCAAATTTCAGGTTCGCATCATCGGGTGATGAAACAGAAATTTTTGCAGAGTCAATGGCTTTGTTCGTGAGATAGTCACTGAGGAAAACCGTAAGACCAGTTGATTTGCCCGGAGCGATTTCTTTGTAACGCAGCACCAGCTCAAACTGATCAGTTGATTTACTTAATGTGAAATAATTTTTTGCTCCGGCAGAATTTTTCTGTTCAGGTTCGCCATGCGCAAATGAAAAAGTAGGCAGGAAAAAAGTAAGCAGTAGGCACAAAAAAGTAGGCAGAAAAAGAGTAGGCAGTACCCCGATAAATTTAATTTTCATTTCGATTTCATTTTGAGTGTTACAAATTTTTCAGGATGCTCGATCATATGACCAATCAGGCGACCCGCTTCTTCGGATTGCGAGATAAGCTGATCGTATTTTATCTTTTCGATGTAGTGGCAAGCCAACGCAAAGTCAAGCCACACTTGTGTCTCGGTGTTCTCCATATCGGCATCGCTCATCTTCGAAATAAAATGCGCTTGATACATCCGCTTCCTGTAACCTTCACCAATGTTGCTGCATACCGATCGGGATGAGCTTCTGATCTGTGAAGTCATTTCATAAAGCTCTTCGCGCGGAAATTTTTTTGTGAGTTCATAAATCTCCATTGCAAGAGCAAATGCTTTTTTGTAAGCCAATAAATCTCTGAAGTTCATGCTGTATGTTTTTAAAAGTGAATGAATATTTGCTTCACATTTCCTGCCTATCGCAAACTAACTACTGCCTACTTTTTTCCTGCTTACTGCTTACTTTTTTTCAACTGCCTACTGCCTTCATTGACCTGAAAGTTTATGAAGTTGAATAATTGCCTGATTAAAATCTTTCACTGCATTCAGGTAATCAAGCTTAGTTTGAAATGCTGTATTTAAGTTTTGCAATAGTTCCACATAGCCGATCTCACCTGCATTGTAACTGCGAGTAGAAGCATCAATAATTTTATTTGCTTGCGGAAGAGCACTCGTTTCATAATAATTCAGTGAGGAAGAAAATTTTTTGAAATTACTGAGCGCTGCTTGCCATTGTGAATTCACAACAAGATTTGTCGCCTGCATTTGATATTCTGCAGCGTGCCATTGATACTTTGCGGCTTTGCTTCTTCCTGCATATTGCCAAAACCATAACGGGATTGCAATGCCAACATCAAAGCGCGAAGGTGTGCCGCCTGAAGCTCCATTAAGATACGTTCCAAAAAATCCGGGAAGCACTTTTGATTTTTCCAGCTTCCAGTTTCGCAATGCCACGAGTGTATTTTGTGTTGCGTAACCTGCATAAGGATTTGTGAATGGAGCGACACTATCCATCACTGCTACTTGCGGCACAACAAATTTTATCAGCGGCTGACCCGGCTGCGGATTTGAAATAGTTAATCCGGTGAGAAGCAGCAATTGTTTTTGTGCTGTAGTAAAATCAATTTGCGATTGCACCCATAAATTGTGTTTGTTCTGATAGGCATTGCTTGCATTCAGCTTTTCAAGCAAACCAATTTCGCCTGCCTCATGTCTTCGGTCTGCTGCATTGGATAAAGCAAGAAATAAACTGTCTTGTGTTTTTAATTCTGCCATCTGCGATTGTGCAAATTGCAGTTGAAGAAAAGCAGTTGACACTTCACTGCGCAACTCGTTTTGTGAGAGCATCAAACTTTGTTCAGCGAGTGCTACATTTTCTTTTCCGAGTTTCGATTGATTTACGTAAACGAGAGGGAAATCAATATTTTGAGAAACACTCCATGAAAATTCATGCGCCGGAATTTCGATACCGATTTCAGGATTCGGCAAACTGAATGAAGATTTTTTCAATTGCTGCTGCTGCAAAATTTGTGTTTGCGATTGCAACATTGCCGGATGCATACGCATTGCAGATGCCATTGCGGTATCAAGTGAAATAATATTTTGACTAAAGGTTGCTTTAGAAAAACAAACACTCAGCGCAATCAACAATATGCTTCTTATTTTTTTTTGCTGCTGACTCATTTCTTCTTTTTTTGTTCTGAAATTTT
>JBKJNS010000394.1:0-6867 GCA_046593455.1 Chitinophagales bacterium
GATTATACTACCACACAAACTGTTTACACGAGTTATCAGTACGGTTCTTTGCAACGATCAACAAATGGTGGAACATCATTCAGTAACATCGCTCCTTCAAGCGGTGCGTGGATTACACCTTATGTTATGCATCCAACTGACCATCTTACAATTTACGCAGCCTATGCTTCTATTTACAAATCAACCAACCAAGGAACCTCATGGACAAACATTGGGAGTAATCTTTTAAGTACAGGATCACTTTTAACTGCAATGGCAATTGCGCCGTCGAATGCAAGCTATCTTTATGTAAGCGATGTTCAAAAAATAAAAATGACATCTAACGGCGGAACTTCCTGGTCAACCATTACAGGAACTTTACCAGTTTCATCCTGCGGCATTGAAAATATTGCAGTAAGTAACAGTGACCCTGCACACGTATGGGTTTGCATGAGCGGTTATTCCTCGGGCAATAAAGTTTTTGAATCAACAAACAGCGGAACCACGTGGACAAATGTTTCGGGAACACTGCCCAATCTGCCGGTGAATACCATCGTCTATGAAAAAAATTCTTCCGATAGAATTTATGCGGGCACTGATATCGGCGTTTACTATCGCGATGATAATACCACCGACTGGATTTTTTATAATGATGGTTTACCCAATGTAATGGTGCATGATCTTGATATTAACTACACCTCAAATAAATTAATTGCAGCTACCTATGGCAGAGGAATCTGGCAATCAGATTTAGTTGGTGCTGTTGTAAATCCTACTATTACCACCAATACCATTTCTCCGAATCCACTTTGCCCAAATCAAGTTTTTAGTGTGGGCTTTACTGCTAACGGAACTTTTAATGCAGGAAATATTTTTACCGCACAACTTTCAAACTCAACAGGAAGTTTTGCAACGCCAACAAGCATTGGCACTTTATCTTCTCTTACATCAGGAACTATTTCTTGCACCATTCCTGCATCACAAGTATCGGGCACTGCATACAGAATAAGAGTAGTATCCTCCGCTCCTGTTATAACCGGAACTGATAATGGAATAAATATTAGCATCACCTGTAAAATTCCTGATGGGCTTTCATCAAACAGTATTACTGCTACTTCAGCAACCTTAACATGGAACGGTAATTCATGTGCTCTTAGTTATAAAGTCCGCTATAAAATTACAAGTGGCGGTAGTTATTCAACAGTAGTTGCATCTTCAAACACAAAAACTATCAGTGGTTTAATAAGCAATACAAAATATACATGGTCGGTTAAAACAAAATGTGCTGCATCACCTAATGTGTTTTCAGAATTTTCTTCTGATGCAAACTTTACCACTTTGCCGGTTAAGTTGCAATTGAATTATGAAAGCGAATCTGATTTTGAAATTTACCCAAATCCAAACACAGGCGCTTTTGAAATATTAGTGGATGGAGGTACTTCATCAATTGAGATTTTTAATTTGGTTGGTCAAAAAATATGGAGCTCTTATCGTTTGGTAAAAGACGCAACGCTCAAAGTCAACCTAAGCACAGTGCCGGCAGGAATTTATTTTGTTAAAATGAAAACTGCCGACAAAACAATTACGAAACAGGTTGTTGTTGAATAAATAAATTGCAGTGATGCGATCAAATAAAAATCGGGAATATTTTTCAGCACTCCTGTTTCAGGAGTGCTTTTTTATTGATGAAATGAAATTGAATTTACTTTGAACCGGAATAATAAATTATAGTTGAACCAAATCAATTTCATTTCAAAATTAATTGCAACAATCATTTTTACATTGCTGCTTTCCTGCAATTCTAACTCACAAAAAATGTCAAACACTTTTCCTTACACAAATCATTTGATCAATGAAACAAGTCCTTATCTTTTACAACATGCACACAACCCTGTTGAATGGTACGCATGGAGCGATGAGGCTTGGAAGAAAGCAAAAGATGAAAATAAATTAGTGATTGTTTCCATCGGCTATTCAAGTTGCCACTGGTGCCACGTAATGGAGCATGAAAGTTTTGAAGACACGGCAGTTGCTGCGGTGATGAATAAAAATTTCATCTGCATAAAAGTGGATCGCGAAGAGCGCCCCGATGTTGATCAGATTTATATGACAGCCGTGCAATTGATGACAGGCAGTGGCGGCTGGCCGCTTAACTGCATTACGTTACCCGATAAACGCCCCATCTATGGTGGAACTTATTTTCCAAAAAATAAATGGGTTGATCTGTTGCAACAACTTGCGGAATATTATAAAGAAAATGAAAAAGATGCGAATGAATACGCAGCGAAACTTACAGCAGGCATTCATCAATCGGAATTAGTAAAACTGAATGAAGATGCAAGTGCATTCAAAATAAAAGATGCAGAAGAAATGGTGAACGCCTGGAAAAATTCATTCGACACCAAAGAAGGCGGAATGAATCGCGCTCCTAAATTCCCAATGCCGAATAATTATGAATTTCTCTTACGCTATTATGCTGCAACAAAAGATGAGAGCATAAAAAATCAGGTTTTGCTTACGCTTGATAAGATGGCGTATGGTGGAATCTATGATCAAATTGGTGGCGGCTTTGCTCGCTACTCCACTGATGCACTCTGGAAAGCGCCGCACTTCGAAAAAATGTTGTACGACAATGCGCAGTTGGTTTCACTTTATTCATTGGCATATCAACTCACCAAAAATGATTTGTACAAAAAAGTAGTTTATGAAACACTTGATTTTATAGAGCGGGAAATGACTTCGCCCGATGGAGGATTTTATTCGGCGCTCGATGCAGACAGTGAAGGCGAGGAAGGAAAATTTTATGTGTGGAAGCGTGATGAACTTGAAAAAATTCTTGGCAATGATTTCAAATTGTTCTCCGCGTATTTTAATGTAAATGAAATTGGTGAATGGGAACATGGTAATTATATTTTGCTCAGGAAAAAAAGTGATGAAGCAATTGCTAATGAATTTAAAATCACTGTTGATGAATTGAAAAAAGCAATTACCACAGACAAAAAAATGCTGCTTGCAGAAAGAAATAAAAGAGTGCTACCGGGATTAGATGATAAAGAACTCACTTCATGGAATGCACTGATGATAAAAGGATATTGCGATGCTTACAATGCATTCGGTGAAAAGAAATTTTTAGATGCAGCCATCAAAAATGCAAACCGCAATTGGACAAAATATTGGCAGAGAGAACAGGGCTACTCTCATAGTTTCAAAAATGATAAAGGATCGGCAAATGGTTTCCTCGAAGATTATTCTTTTTCTGCCGAAGCATTTATTGCTTTGTATCAATGCACATTTGCTGAAGTTTGGTTGCAGCGCGCAAAAGAAATTACAGATTATGCGATCAAACATTTTCATGATTCGCAAAGCGGAATGTTTTTTTTCACGAGTGATGATAACCACGAATTGATTTCTCGCAAAATGGAAATCAACGACAACGTAATTCCTGCATCGAATTCAAGTATGGCGAAAACACTTTTTGCACTCTCCATTTATTTTGATAATGCCACTTATGAAAATTATTCAAAGCAAATGCTGAACAATTTGGTGCGTGATCTTAAAAAATATCCTTCGGGATATTCTAATTGGGGAATGTTGCTTTTGAATTACTCCTCTCCTTTTAATGAAATGGTGATTGCAGGAGAAAATGCTTTAGCTCAGCGTAATGAGTTGATGCAACATTTCCTGCCTAACATTTTATTAGCAGGCGCAGCAAATGATAAAAGCAAATTGAGTTTATTAGATAATCGTTTTGTGGAAGGAAAAAATTTTATTTATGTGTGCGAGAATAAGGCGTGCAAGTTGCCGGTAGAAAATGTGGATGATGCAATTTCTCTACTAAATCAATAGATCGAAATTTTCTCGGCTAAATAAAATTTAAGTCCTTGAATAAAATATCTTTGTACTTCAAACATCCATCTATGAAACGGTTTATTATTTCAGGAATCTTATTGTTCTCTTTTCTTTCAGTTCAAAACACTTATGCGCAAAACTGCGATGCAAATCCACCTTACAATCTTAGCGTAACAAACATCACCTCTTGCAGCGCAACTTTTAACTGGAGTGTTTCAAACACAGTGCAATGGGTAAAAGTTGCTTACCGAATTAGCGGTGGTACCTGGTCTACATGGACAAAACTTACGGGGCCAACATCTTATACCTTTAACAATCTGAGTGCAAACACCAGTTATGATTTCAGGGTGTTTTCAAAATGCAGCGATGGAACCAAGAGTGCTAAAGTTAAAATCACAGCTTCTACTTTATCATGCACACTTCCTTCAAACATAATTAATACCGATCAACAAATTAATAGTTTGAAATTCGAAATCACCGGTGCATGCAGTTTTGATTCGGTTCACATAAAATATTCTACACTTTTAGGATTGCCTGTTACAATTTCATTTCCTGCTGCTGCCGACTACACGGTTAATGGGTTGGCAACCAATACAAGTTACTTGTTTCAATTCTCCACCTGCCCGATTAACAACAACACTTATACTCAGATTGATACTTATTCAACTTCACAATTACCAAACATCATTTTCATTATGATTGATGACGGAAGAAGCGATTACCTGAGTATTGATGGTGCGTTTCCGTTTTTTAAAACTCCGAATATTGACCGCCTTGGATATGAGGGTGTTGATTTTAAAAATTGTTATGTAGCAACTTCACTCTGTGCGCCAAGCCGTGCCACATTTGCAACGGGATTATTCACATTAAAAACCGGAGTTGGGGGCAATGCATTCAAACTCGATGAAAGTTTTTATACTGTTCCCGAAGTGTTGAGAGACAATGGTTACTATTCGGCACTTGTTGGAAAGAATCATGGAACATTTGTTCTGGGAGCCAATCCGGAATTTGATTATTACATGGCATCGAGTTCATCGAGCGGCACCTTTAATTTAAATGGAACAAGTATTACCCTGCCTGCAGCTTATGTGCTTTCTGTTACTGATACTGCAATTGCGGTAATTAATCGTGTTAATGACCCGCTCTTTATGTGGCTTGCATACAGGGTACCACATTCTCCCCACGTAAGTTTACCCGGCTTTGAACATGACTACGATACACAGGTAATTCCATGGAAACCTGATACAGCCCGCTATGAAGTTAATTACCCATCAACACTATATGCAATTGAAGAAAGCCTTTTGCATGGATACAGACTTGATACAACTTTCCGCAACATACTTGAAGACATGGCAGGTCTCGATAGTTGTATTGGTGAAGTTTACAAAGCACTTCAGGAATCAAATAAACTTGACAACACGCTTATTATTTTTACTTCTGACAATGGCTACTGCGAAGGAACACATTGGTTGGGAGGGAAAACTTTTGCCTTCGAGCCTTCGATGAAAGTTCCGTTGCTGGTTCGTTATCCAAAGTGGTTTAATGATTCTTCAGTAATCACCAATGAACTCGCAAGCAACATGGATATTGCATCAACCATTTATGAAGCTGCGGGTATATCAAATGCACCTGCAACGGATGGAATTTCTCTAAAAAAACTTTATGATGGCACCGCGCACCGTAACTCAGTTTACTATTATATACAAAGAGTTGGCAAGCACAACCCAACCGAAAGGGCATTCAGAGATTTGCATTACAAGTACATTAATTATTCTTGCAATGATACTGTTGAATTATTTTTTGATATGGAGAATGATCCGCTTGAATTAACAAACCTGATCAACAACAGCGCTTACGCTTCACTGTTGAATATTTACAGGGCAAAATATGATTCAATGCAAGGTGCATGGTATGATACTATACCGGTGGGAATTTCAACCTGCGAAATTTTAGATCCGCTCTATCTCAAGCACATGTTTGAAGAAGATGACCCTGATATGGATGTGCCGATTATTTATCCTACTCTTGTAACAGATCATATTGAAATTTACATTCCGTGGAGTAATGCCTCTATTTCTTTATTGAATGTTGAAGGAAAATTAATCGACCGCTGGCAAATTACCGAGCAGTTTTCTCAAATAGATTTTACGGCTGTACCGCAGGGAATTTATTTTGTTGAAATGGCCAATGGGATTCATTCGGGAAAATCGGGTGGTGCAAGCATTACAAAGAAAATTGTAAAGCAATAACGAGAAATATTTTTCAGAATAAAATAATCAAGGGCCTCCAATTTGGAAGCCCTTGGTTATTTTGGAAATGAAATTAATGATTGTTTTAAAAACATTCAACCGACCAAACAACTCTAAAAGATCTTCCGGCTTTTACACAATTGATTCCTTCTTTGCTTACTAAATTTTCGTTTGATTTAACTGAATCACTTACGCCGCACCAAGGCTCAATGCAAATGAAGTCAGCATCTTTAGCGGCCCACAATCCAAGACTTGAAAATCCATCGAAATAAAAATTTAAACCACGCTCAGTTTTCTCTGATAGTAATGAAACCATACCTGATTGTAGTTGCTTGAGCACAATTGCATCACGATGGAAAAGTTCTTTGGATAAATTGATTCTGTTTGCATCGCGCAAAAAATCTTCGCTGCCATCAAGCAAACCATTTTCATTTAATAAATGCCTCTTGGCAGTTTCATTCATTTCAAACTCGAGATAATAATCTGAGTACGTTGTTCCTTCAGCCATAGCAAGTTTAAATGCAGGATGCGCTCCTACAGAAAAAAACATTTCATCGGCGCTGGTATTTTTTACATCATAAGCTACGTGCAATGCATTCCGCTGTAATGAATAAGTAACTCTGAATTCGAAATCAAAAGGAAATAATTTTTTTGTTTCATCATTCGATTCCAAAAGAAAAGTCATTTCCTTATCGGTACTGCTTTCCAATTCAAATTCCATATCACGCGCAAAGCCGTGGCGATTAAGGTGGTATTCATTTTCATCAAAGTGGTAAGTATTGTTTTTTAA
>JBKJNS010000400.1:0-3355 GCA_046593455.1 Chitinophagales bacterium
ACCATTTCAATTTATCCGAATCCCGCCAATGACGTTATTTCTTTCACTAATCTGCCATTAACCAATTCAAAAGTTTTACAGGGCTCTTTAAATTAGTTAGTGGCAGATCTGTGATAAAAATAACATCGTTTGCAGGATTAGGATAAATTGAAATTGAAGATAAATAATTTTCCACTTCATTAATCCCTGTAACAATTTGAATTGTTTGGCAAAGAGTATCACTTTGGTTACAAGTGTAATCATTCACAGTCAAACAAACTTCATATTCGCCAAAACTGTTATAGGTGTGCGAAGGATTCAACAGCGTGCTGAAAGTGCCGTCTCCAAAAGCCCATTCAACTGCAAAGTCTGCATTGAATGAAGATGTGTTTGTAAAATCTGCATTGAGCCCGCTGTTTTGCCAAGTAAAATTGGCAATAGCTCCTGCGAGAATATTAATAATATGCGATACACTATCACTACAACCATAGATATCAGTCGCTGTAAGAATAACTTTATAGTCACCCGATGCCGTAAATAAGTGCGAAGCGTTTTGTTCTGTGCTTGTTGTTCCATCACCAAATTCCCAGAACCAGGAACCTAAAGTATCATTAACTCCTACTGAAGAAAGATCGGTAAACTGAATTGGAGTTGTTGCACATGCGCCTGAAGTAGCAGAAAAGTCGGCCTGTGGGAAATCATGAACAGTTACAATATCAGTATAAGTGGATGAACAGTTATTATTATTTACAACCTGTAGAATAACAGGGTAATCTCCAATTGCAGGATACGTATGAACAAAGTCGGTGAACGTTGAAGTTGAGCCATCACCCAAATCCCAAAACCACGAGACAATGAAAGAAGACCCATAATTTATTGAAGCATCACTAAAACTTGCAGGAGCACCGCTACATACATTAAGAGTTGCAGAAAACAATGCAGTAACGCCATCAAGAATTGTTACAGATGCGGTATCACTATCTGTGCAACCATTATTATTTGTTGAAGTAAGAATAATTTCATACACGCCGCCGGTACTATAAGATACAGAGGGGTTTTGCTGTGTGGAAGTCTGCCCATCGCCAAACGACCAATTCCATGTACTAATTTCACTTCCGGGAACGGTTATAGTTTGATCAGTAAAATAGATATTTTCTTTCGAGCAAACCTTATCATCAGAAATAAGAAATGAAGCATAAATGCAAGATGCATTGGTAGCATCTTTACATTCAGCAAACTCAGAAGTGTTACCTAATGGATCATTTGCTGTTGCAGTAAGTTTACCATAAACGGGTAAGTCGAATGTAAATACCCCATAGTCATTGGCTTCTGCAGTAGCCAGGTATAGCGCCCCTTCGCAGGTAGTGCATGAATCTGAAGTATATAAATCGATTTTTGCATGGGGTAATGAAAGACCTGAAACAAAATTTGAAGAAACAATTACAATGGTGGGTGTAGGTATTGCCTGATTTCCTCCGTTGGTAAATATTCCACCCTTTCCTAATGTTTGAGAATTGCAAAACATTCTGTTACCTCTTGCAGAACAATTTTTTACCCCGGGGTTCTGAAAATAAACTGCTTCTTCACCATTGTATGCGATCACATTTCCTTCGCCCGGATTTAAGCCGCCCACGTTATTATCATGCGCCAGCTCTCTAAAATATATTGCCGGGCCACCATTGCCTAATTGTTGGGTTCCCGATAAATCAGATCCAATAAAATTTCCTAAAATTTCTGTGGAATAAGTTTCAAGGTCAAGCCCGCGGCCTGCATTACCCGAAATCACATTTAAATACTTTGTAGAGTCACCACCAATTGTAAGATTATTTGCAGTTTCATCGGCAAGTATTCCGGTATTATTTGCAATTGCTAATGCACCGTTAATATCAGTTCCAATATAATTTCCTTGAATGGTAATAAACTTACTGTCACCAGTAATTTTAATTCCAATGTAATTTCCCGATATCACATTTCTGCTATTCTGCTGTTTACCGCCAATGGTAATTTTCTTGGTGCCGTTGTCTAATTGAATACCGGTTGCATTGGGGCTGGTACCTACAGCTGCAGAAGTGTCAACACCTATAAAAGCACCTACGATTGAACCTTCCACAGCACCCGAAACTTTAATGCAAAAGTCGTTACAGTCTGAAACAACGTTGCCATTGTTCACTTTTCCAAAAGTGAATACATCAGCAAGCAGTTTTACACCAGTGGCAAAATGGCTGATCCACAATCCATAAACTTCACACAATGGTGCGTCAATCACTAATCCTGCACTCACGTAAGTTAGCTTTCCCTTAATCTGAATTTTTGAGGTGGAAAGTCCAAACGAATTGCCCAATGGTTGTGTAGTAGCATCAATAACAGTTTCATCAGCAACATTTGGTAAAACCGAATCTGATGGAATTAAAATGGTTCTGCCGGCTACTGAGCTTGAAGAAATACTAAAGTAAATTGAATCTCTTCCAAAATGAGTATTGGCAAGTGTAATTGCATCCGCCAATGAACCGGTTCCGCTTGCAAAATTTGAAGTAACATAATAAATATTGGCTTGTGTTGCCGCAATACATAAGCAACATAAAATTGCTGATAAGCAGATCTTTTTCATAAATTGATTGAAATGGTGTTAAAAAAGTTACAAACGGATACGACGTTGCGATTAATAAGATACAAAGTTACGCTAAATGATAGCTGCATAAATAAGATTTTTAGACAACACTAAAAAATAATCTTTCAATTATAAGGGCGTGCCCCATTGCTTCTTGCTCCAATCTTTTTTCAGTATTCAGTAAGGTTGAGTTTATCGAAGCATCATGAGCAATGCAATATTTTCCAAGAGCAAGAAGCAAAGGGTCGGGCTTGGAGTTTATCCTGAGCGAAGTCGAAGGGCTGCAATCTTTTTGCGAAAAGCAAAAAGGATTTCCGCTACAATCCCTCACGCGGCTAACGCATTCTTTTCTTAGACGTCGAAAAAATTTAGCCCCATTGAGGGGAGATAATCATAAGACAATGCTTAAAGGTCTTTAACTTAATATTAACTTTATAAATTTGGAAATGTCATAAAAGACTTCCCATATTCACGTTCAATTTAAACAAACTCAAATGAAAAAACTCTGCTTCTTCATCGCATCTCTTCTTTGTGGAGCTTTCATTCTACAAACATCTATTGGTTATTCTCAGTGCAACTGTTCTGGTTTAACCAACATTGCAATCCCTTCTCTCTTCAATTCTGGAAGTCCTCTTTCAAAAGATCTTAATGCTACTAATAAGGGTGACGTAGCTTGGGATGTCGCTCCTGTTGATGATGACAATGATGGTAATGATGATTGGTGGGTAGTTGTTGGAGAAACTGTAGTCGCAAATCAAGGTACCAATG
>JBKJNS010000003.1:0-4954 GCA_046593455.1 Chitinophagales bacterium
TATTATTATCAAACTTTACAACACCCGAAGAATAATCGACAAACACATTCTTCATTCCGCGCTTCTCTAAAAATTTTGTTACGGTATTTGCACAACTGGTACAAGTCATTCCTTCAACATTCAATTCTACTTCATTTGATACTTCCATGTTAATCTGCATTTAGCAAAACCTTTGTGTTGCAAAGTTACCTAACTTCGATTTTTAAAATTTTGTTCACCAAATAAAAAATCAAAAACATGAAAAAGAATTCAAGAAGAGAATTTATTGCCAAGACCACACTTGCTGCTGCCGGCACGATTGGTTTTCTTTCATTTGATTGGCAAAAGGGTTTTTCAAAGCAAATTATGAATAACGAATTAATAATGCCTTCGGGCGATGGCACTTTTACATTACCACCTTTGCCTTATGCATACAATGCTCTTGAGCCAACAATTGATGCACAAACAATGGAGATTCATTACACAAAACATCACGCAACTTATGTTGAGAAACTTAATGCGGCTATTGCAAAAGCACCTGAGTTAAAAGGAAAATCTATCGAAGAGTTGCTTACAAATATTCAGGGTTTGCCTGATGGGGTAAGAACTCCCATTCGCAATCATGGAGGCGGACATTGGAATCATTCTTTCTTCTGGCAAATTCTTGCGCCAAAAAATAGTATGGATCAACCAACAGGAAAACTGAAAGAAGCGATGATTAGTCAATGGCAAACATTCGATAATTTCAAAGATCAAATGAAACAGGCAGGCACAGGAGTATTCGGATCGGGTTGGGTTTGGATGGTGGCTGATAAGGATGGCAAACTTTCGATTGTAACAACACCGAATCAAGACAATACGATGATGGATATTTCAACTGCTAAAGGAAAACCGATTGTTGGAATTGATGTTTGGGAACATGCATATTATTTAAAGCATCAGAATAAGCGCGCCGAATATTTAGATGACATCTGGAGTGTGATCAACTGGAAGAAAGCAATGGAAATTTACGGGTAAATATCTCTTTGCATGTGTTGTAATTAATATTATTTGTAGTGGAATGAAAATTTTTATTGTGAAAAAGGAAGAGAGATAATTACTTTTGCAGCGCAACACGAAATTATTTTTTCAGAATTGCGCATACGGTGGTTGTAGCTCAGTTGGTTAGAGCATCAGTTTGTGGATCTGAGGGTCGTGGGTTCAAATCCCATCATCCACCCAATGAAAATGCCGGCAGAAATGCCGGCATTTTTTATTTTTGGAAATAAAATTTTGAGTACTTCAAATTACTTCTGCAACTACAAAAGTGCTTCCTCCAACATAAATAACATCATCTACATCGGCTGCTTGAAGTGCAGTATTAAATGCATCTTGAACAGAATCATAAGCACTTCCTTTTAAACCAAATTGAGTGGCCTGCACTTTTAGAATATCAGGATCCAATGCCCGGGGAATGTTTGGAGCACAGAAATAATAGACGCCGCTTCGAGGAAGAAGTGGTAAAATTTTCGAAAGATCTTTTTCCTTAACAAATCCAATAACCAAATGCTTACGGAATGAATCAGTTTTCATAAGCTGATCCATCGCATATTTTAATCCTGCTTCATTGTGTGCAACATCAGCAATAACGAGAGGGTTTTGATTTAATACATCCCACCTTCCGCGTAAGCCCGTGAGTTGCTTAACTTTTGAAAGGGCATCGGTGATTTTTTCCTTGTTCAATTTCCAATTTAATAAATTCAAAATCCTGCATGATTCAAGTACGGTAATTATGTTCTTCGATTGATATTCTCCTGCCAAATCAATTTTAAATTCCCGTTCTTCTGAATGATGATCGCGAATTAATAATTTTTGAAATACATTTTCATTTTTTGTTTCTACAATTTTCCATTCTTCTTCAGCAAAAGAAAACGGAGCATTAACTGCAGTTGCTTTTGAAATGAAAACCGAAACTGTTTCTTCATTTCTTTCACCAATAACAACAGGTACTTGGTTTTTAATTATGCCGGCTTTTTCTGTTGCAATCTTTTCTAAAGTATCACCAAGAATTTCGGCATGATCAAAACTTATGTTAGTGATAATTGAAAGGAGCGGAGTAATCACATTGGTTGAATCAAGGCGGCCGCCCATTCCTGTTTCAATAATCGCGATATCAACTTTATGTTTTGCAAAATGATCGAAGGCAAGCCCTACGGTCCATTCAAAAAACGAACAGCCAATTTTGATTACATCCTCTTTATATTTTTCAACGAAAGCAGTGACTTCATTTTCAGAAATCATTTCTCCGTTGATTTTAATTCGCTCTCTAAAATCTTTTAAGTGTGGTGAAGTATATAATCCCGTTTTAAAACCATGCTCTTGCAAAATTGCAGCAAGCATGTGACTGGCTGATCCTTTGCCATTGGTGCCTGCTACATGAATGCTTTTAAATTTTGATTCAGGATGTTCAAGAAGTTCACAAAGTAAAAGTGTATTGCCTATGTCTTCTTTGTATGCAGCTGCCCCAATGCGGGAGTACATTGGAAGTTGCGAGTAAAGAAATTTAAGAGTTGCTGTGTAATTCATTGTTTGGAGGCAATGCTACAAAGCTATATTTTCGGCGGGTTTATTTATTTAATTGATGATACTATTTTATTTTGCCTGGCGTTAACACGCTGAATAAACAATATGCTGTTGTGAAAATTAATTACACTATAGGTTTAACTGCACTTCTCATTTTATCTGCTGCAAATCTTTTGAATGCTCAGGTTGGTGGCGAAGATGTTTTTCATTCACTCAATATTTCTCCATCTTCAAGAGTAACAGCAATGGGTGGAAATTTTATGTCGATGTACGATGAAGATGCTTCGCTTGCTTTGCAAAATCCTTCGGTGATAAATCCGTTAATGAACAACCACCTTAATCTTAGTTACATTAATTATTTGGCTGATTTAAAGGCAGGATATGTTGGTTACGTGCATGATGTAAAAAAAATACAGACAACTTTTAATGCTGGTATTCAGTTTATCGATTATGGCGATTTTATTTCCAGTGATGTTTATGGAAATACAATCGGTTCATTTAATGGTGCCGAATACGCAGTCACTTTAGGTGCAGCAAGATCCTACGCTGAAAAATTTCATTATGGAATGAATCTTACTTATGTAACATCAAGACTTGAATCTTACAGCGCTAATGGCTTGGCAGTAAGTTTTGCCGGCTCTTATCATGATTCGGCACAAGGATTAACAGCAACAGTTGCTTTTAAAAATGTTGGAACACAATTCAAATCATATTTAAGTGATTACAATGAACCTTTACCATTCGACATTCAAGCCGGCATATCAAAGCGTGTTCCTCATACTCCATTTTTATTTTCATTAGTGCTGCACGATTTATCCCGATGGGATATCAGGTATAATGATCCAAATGCAGTTACAACAACTACCATTCTGCTTGATACTACACAGCAGCAAAAAGATAAAAAATACATTGCTGATAAAATTTTTCTTCACACAATTATTGGCGCCGAAATAAATTTTGGCAAAGCTTTTAGAATTAGCCTGGCCTATAACCATCAACGCCGACAAGAACTCTCTTATGAAAATCGAAAAGCTTTATCAGGATTTAGTTTTGGTGCAGGCCTTAAAATAAATCGTTACAGTTTCTCCTATGCAAGAGCAATATATAATGCAGTTGATGGCGTAAATCAATTTTCAATTGCTATTAATCTCGATGAGCTTTTTGGAAAGAAGATGTAATGTAAAAATGTAATTCACTTCAATCAAAGAGCATCATCCAAAATAAATCCACTTCATTGTTCTATATCTTTGCAATATGTCAAGCCAATTTATTATTGCTATTGATGGTCTTTCATCGAGCGGGAAAAGTACCTTGGCAAAACAGTTAGCAGAAAAACTAGGACTTAGGTTCATTGATTCAGGAGCTTACTATCGTGCAGTTACTCTATATTTAATTGAACATCGAATTCTTTTTAACAATCCTGAATTATTATCAGAAGCATTGCTGGCAATCGAAATCTTATTCGAATTTAATCTCAAATCTAAAGAGTCGAAGACATTTCTCAATAGTTTAAATGTAGAAGCAGAAATCAGGAGTTTGGAAGTTTCTCAAATGGTAAGTGAGATTAGTGCTTTACCGCAGGTGCGTGAATTTATTTCAAATACTTTGCGAAGGATAAATGATGACTCGGGAATTGTTATGGATGGAAGAGATATTGGAACTGTTGTTTTTCCCGAAGCATCTGTAAAAATTTATTTAACAGCTAATGAAAAGACGAGAAGTAAAAGAAGATTTGAAGAGATGAAAAGAAAAGGAGTTGATGTAACTAAAAAACAAATTCAGCAAAACTTATCTGGTCGCGATTTGTTAGATAGCACAAGAAAAACAGCTCCTTTAAAACAAGCTGATGATGCTTACGTAATTGATAACAGCTGTTTAACTCTGGATCAGCAACTTGATAAAGCATTGGGGATTGTTGAACCATCATTTAAAAAACATTTTAAAAAGTAATCTGATTCAATAAATTTCAACATTAGAAATCAATAACAGATATCAAATGGAAATTACAATTGATCCTAACAGTGGATTTTGCTTCGGTGTTGTATATGCTATTCAAATGGCCGAAGATGAGTTAAATGATAGCGGCATACTCTATTGCTTAGGCGATATTGTACACAATGATGTTGAAGTTAAAAGGCTGGGTGCCAAGGGGTTAAAGATTATTAATCATGAAGATTTAAAGAAGCTTAAAGATTGTAAAGTTTTAATTCGTGCCCATGGCGAGCCGCCTCAAACTTATATTACAGCTATGGAAAACAACATCGAATTACTTGATGCATCATGCCCGGTTGTTTTAAAATTACAGAACCGGGTGAAGCTTTCATTTGATAAAACTCAAGATAAAAATGCACAACTTGTAATCTTTGGAATTCCCGGGCATGCTGAGGTTAATGGGTTAATGGGACAAACCAAT
>JBKJNS010000423.1:0-3503 GCA_046593455.1 Chitinophagales bacterium
TTTAAGTGCAGGAAACAGATTAACATTTTTCAGTGGCAAGCTGCAATTGAACAGTGGTGGCAGCATTCTAAACAATGAACCAATTTATAATTCGGGCTCTACACTTATTTACAATAATACAGGATCATTTAACAATAGTTTGGAATGGGATGGCAACAGCACAACAGCAGGTTATCAGGTTCCTGCCAATGTTATTATTCAAAACAGTACTACTGTAAACATGGCAGCCATTGACCATGGTGTTGCTGGCGATCTTACAATTGGTAGTGGTAGCACTATGGTAATGAATGCAAGTGGCGGTAACCTTTTTATTTTCGGTAACTACACTAACAACGGAACTTTTACGGCAAATACTTCGACTGTAACCTTTAATTCCACGAGCACAAAAACAATTGCAGGTAACGTTACAGGAACAAGTAAGTTTAATAATTTAACTTTCAATGGCACGGGCGGAGTATGGAGTTTTACTCCTACGTCTGCTGATGTTGCAGGCAACTTTACAGTTACTACAGGTTCGGTTACTGCACCTTCAAGTAATTTAAATGTAGGCGGCGACTTTGTAAACACTCCCGGTACAACTACCTCTTTTGCGAATAATAATGGGACTGTAACTATGAATGGGAATGCATTGGTGCAATCACTTTCAGGCGCCATTACTTTTAAAAATTTAACCTTTAATCAAACAGGCGGCGGCACTGTAAATTTAGGAATCGGCACCACTACTGTTGCAGGAAACTTCACCGCTAATACCGGAATGTCGGCAGGTTCTTCAACCTTCATTTTTACAAGTGCAACAGGTACCATCTCAGGTGCAGTTTTAAAGCAATTCAATAATTTCCAAATCAACTCCGGTGCAGTAATCTCCCACACTGCCGGTGCAATGACTGTTGCTGGCTCATATACTAACAACGGAACATTAACTCAGGCGGCATCATTAGGAACCACATTTTTAGGTGGTACTACACAAAGCATGACTGGCACGGGCACATCGGTATTTGGTGATTTTAAGATCACAGGAAACACAACAGTAAATGCCGGTTCACACAATTTTACTGTTGGCGGCACTTCAATTAATGCACAGGATGCAGGCAGCACTTTCAATGGCGGCACAGGCACTGTAACTTTTAGCGGTGCAGTTTTATTTGGTACAGGCACAGGTGTTTACAATTTTAACAATGTAACCATCAGCACTTCTTTAAGTGATATCGCCAACAACAAAAACTTTAGCGTTAGTGGTAACTGGACTAACAACGGTGTTTACACACATGGTACTGAAACAACTACGTTTAATGCAACCACCACCGGAAAAACTATTGGAGGCACGGGCACTATTTCATTCAGCAATGTGGTATTCAACGGCATTGGCGGCGGCTGGACGTTTAGCAAGTTAGCGGATGTTGCAAACTTCACTATCACCAATGGTGCAGTTACAGCACCTTCTGCTGCAACACTTCTTGTAGGTGGTAACTTCAGCAATAGTGGAACCTTTACTCACAACAGTGGTACTGTTGAAATGAATGGCGGAAGCACAGCGCAAACAATTTCGGGCAACACCACCTTTAATAATCTTAATCTTAATAACAATACAAGCAGTGTAAGTTTCGGTTCTACCACTACTACGATTGCCGGAACGTTAACAGTCAGCACCGGAACTACCATGACTCCCGCCACATCTTCCATTGCTTTCAGCGGAGCATCAGCAGCCATAACAGGTGGAGCAGCAAAGAACTTTAATAACTTAACCATTAACTCAGGTGCAACTGTAAATGCAGGCAGCTTAACCGATATAAATGTAATTGGAAACTGGACTAACAGCGGTGGCACTTTTACCAATACCGGCACTGTTACGTTTACCGGAACCAGCGGAACACAACAATTAACAGGCGGCACCACTTTTAGTACCATCACAAAATCGGGTGCATCCATACTCAATTTTGGAACAGGCACAACCACCATTAGTGGTGATTTGAATTTAAACGCAGGTACTATGGATGGGAGCACAGGAACAATTGTGTTTACTGGTTCGGGAAAATCAATAACGGGAACTGTAATTAGGATGTTTAATAACTTGCAAATAAATTCAGGAGCAAGTATTACCTCTGATGGATCGGCCAATGAAGAAATTGCAGCCAACTATACTAACAATGGAATGTTTACGGCAAACACTGCAAAGCAAACCAGTTTTACCGGTAACGGAACACACTCATGGTCCGGAACAGGTACCACTTCATTTGGCGAATTGCGCCTTGCAGGTACAGGCAGCAGCATTAATGCGGGCACTCACAATGCTACCATTACGGGTTCGCCGTTTAATGTTGCAAATACCGGTTCTTCATTTAACGGAGGAACAGCGACAGTAACTTTTGCAGGCGCTTCAACAAATTTTGGAAGCGGAACAGGTGCAATTAATTTTAACAATGTTATTATTACAGGAACGGTAAGCAATTCAACCAACAAGAGTTTTAACGTAAGCGGCGATTGGACAAATAACGGAACTTATACAGGAGGCACTACTTCAACAGTTACATTCAATGGCGCAAGCACACAAACACTCGGCGGCACAAGCGCAACCACTTTTAACAGCCTTACCAACAGCAACACAACAGGTATTACACTCAACCATAACCTTACTGTAAACAACACACTTACTTTCTCTGCATCAAGCAGCAGAATTACTACGGGTGTCAACACTCTTACTGTCGGCACTGCAACCACAGGAACCATTACAGGTGCAGGCGCAGGAAAATATGTGAACGGAAATCTTACATGGGTATCACCTGCATCAGGTGCATTCTCTCCCCTGTTTGCTATCGGTGATGCAACTAACTATACACCTGCTACTGTTACTTTTCCAAGTGTGAGCGCATCGGGAACTTTAAGAGCCAATGTTACTCCAAGTGATTATACTTCATTCGCAGGTTCAGGAATCAGCGCTGCAAAAAGCGTGAACCGCTATTGGAGTTTCACCAATACGGGTGTTGGTTTTGCCAATTACAACATCGCGCTCACTTATATTTCAACAGATAAAGACGGCGGAACAAATGAAGCTGCATTTAAAGTTGCCAAGTTCAACGGCACATGGGCTTCACCTGTTTCGGTAACTCCGCCTGTGTCGAGCACCATTGTCGCAAATGGTTTTACTTCATTCAGTGATTTTGTAATTGGTGAATCATGCGACTTTAGTGCAATCACTCCTACTGTTACAAACGTAACCTGCTTCGGCGGAACCAACGGACAAATTTCCTTAGCGTTTACAGGCGGCACAGGTCCTTACACTTACGCATGGAGCCCCGGCGGCGGAACAACAAATCCGTTGACAGGTCTTTCAGCAAATACATATTCAGTTACCATTACCGATGCAGGAAGCTGCACAGCTACAGGAGTTGGAATCGTGGTGAGTCAGCCTGCCGCATTGAGCGGCGTACTCAGCGGCGGTGCAACAATTTGCAACGGACAATCAACGAATGCAATTACAGTTACCGTAACAGGCGGCACTTCACCTT
>JBKJNS010000454.1:0-2753 GCA_046593455.1 Chitinophagales bacterium
TTCAATAAGTTGAATCATAAACAAACGATGCCATTTAAATGTTGGTAACAAAAAAGTCCGAAGCGCAAGTGCACTTCGGACTTTAGATAATTCCTTCTTAGAAAACAAAACGTTACAACAACGTAGCTTCAATTGTAATATTTGCATTCAGCACTTTTGAAACCGGGCAATTTTCTTTTGCATCGGCAGCGCATTCCTGAAATTTTTCTGGAGTAATGCCCGGCACTTTTGCTTTTACATCCAAATGAGAATTAGTAATTACACCATCTGCCACTTCAACTGTTGAGGTAGTTTCAATGGAGTCAGGAGTAAATCCTGCTTCACCCAAAACGAAACTCAGCTTCATTGAAAAACATGCTGCATGTGCAGCGGCAATTAATTCTTCGGGGCTTGTGCCTTCTGCATCCTGAAATCTTGTGCGCGTTGAAAAAGTGGCGTTGTTTAATACTTTGCTTTCTGAAGTTATGGTTCCGCTGCCTGCTTTACCGCTGCCATTCCAGTTTGCTGTGCTTGATCTTTTCATTTTTTGTTTATGATTTATTTTGTTTGAGTTAAAACTGTTTGATTGAATTAATCTTCTGCTTCGTCTTTTTTCTTCTTTGGTTTTTCTGGTAATGTACCTAACACCGCAACTTTGATTTTGTTCTCGATCTCAACGGAAAGTTCTGGATTATCTTTTAAAATTTGAATAACAGAATCTCTTCCTTGTCCTAATTTATTGGTATCGTAACTAAACCATGAGCCGCTCTTTTGAATAATGTTGAGTTCAACACCCATATCAACGATCTCACCTGTTTTTGAGATTCCCTTGCCATACATAATATCAAATTCCGTTTGGCGGAATGGCGGAGCAACTTTGTTCTTAACCACTTTTACTCTTGCACGATTTCCAACCACCACATCGCCATCTTTTATTTGTCCAATGCGGCGAATATCAATTCTCACGCTTGCATAAAACTTTAAAGCATTACCTCCGGTAGTAGTTTCGGGGTTACCGAACATTACTCCAATTTTTTCGCGAAGCTGATTAATAAAGATGCAGCAGCAACCGGTTTTGCTGATGGTGCCTGTGAGTTTTCGCAATGCTTGTGACATCAGTCGGGCATGCAATCCCATTTTTGAATCACCCATCTCGCCTTCAATCTCTCCGCGTGGAGTAAGTGCTGCAACAGAATCAATCACGATAATGTCGATTGCGCCTGATCGAATTAAGTTCTCGGTAATTTCCAATGCCTGCTCACCATTATCGGGTTGCGAGATCAAAAGATTTTCTACATCTACACCTAAGTTCTGCGCATATGTTTTATCGAAAGCATGTTCTGCATCAATGAATGCAGCAATCCCGCCTTTCTTCTGCGACTCTGCAATTGCATGAATGGCCAATGTTGTTTTACCAGAAGACTCAGGGCCATAAATTTCAATTACCCTTCCTTTAGGGAAACCGCCAACTCCTAAAGCAATATCCAGCCCTACCGAACCGGTGCTGATTGCTTCAATGGGTTCAATCATGGTATCGCCCAATTTCATTATGGTTCCTTTGCCATAAGCTTTATCGATTTTTTCCATCGTAAGCTTTAGGGCTTTCATTTTTTCCTGATTTGCATTTGCTGCCATGTTCTATTTTGATTTTAATATGATCATTTGAAAGGAATCCAAAGTGCGAAAGAATTCCTTACCGTTTTTTAAAGCGCCCATATTTATTTTTCCACACTCCTCAAATTCCTAATTCCTAATTTTTTAATCTGCCAATTCACCTAAGCCGATCCATCGACCTTACCAACTCTTCATCTTTCTTAATTCCCCTCTTAGCCATCAGATTTAAAATAATTCCAATAATTGGCAATAATGCACCGAATCTAAAATCACCCAAATGAAAATCTGAAAAAATTTGATTTTCTGTTTGAAGAATTATAAGTACAGCAATCAGATAAATGATGAATAGCAAAATATCGATGTTGCAAAAGTTCAATTGGCGCTTTCTGTTTTTAAATGAATAAATGGCAATGGAATGAAAAATAAAAAGTATAGGCGCAAAGGGTAAAAGAAAGAAATGTGTGCCGGCTCCAACCACATCCATTCCTCCTTCAATTCCGCCATCAAAAATTTGCCACACAGGAAAATAGAGTAGCAGCACTGCGCAAGCCATTGCTAACAATAACCAAACTGTTTGAATTCTCTGTATCATTTTAATAGTACTTTTCGGGAGCAAAGAAAACAACATTTTTGAAGCGGAATGAAAAGCAACATCATTAAAATTTTTTTCCTCACTTTATTTGCAACTTCTGCTGCTTCACAATCGCCGGCATTCATTACTGCTATTGAAGGCACCTACCTCAAAGATTTTTTTTTGGTGAATTATGTTGACTGGTCGTTCAACGGAATTGAGGATTATAACTGCGGAATGAAAACTTATGACGGTCACCAGGGAACTGATTTTGTGATTCGCAATTTTTCTCAAATGGATAGTGGTGTAAATGTTTATGCCGCTGCCAATGGCAAAGTAACTTTTACCATCGATACTTTTTTCGACCGCAACAAAACAGCAGTGAGCGGCGGGTTGGGGAATTATGTTGCCATTATTAATTCGGGAAAATATTATTCCTACTACGGGCATCTTAAGTTGAATTCGATTTTAGTGCAGGCAGGTGATAGTGTTGTTGCCGGGCAAAAGATTGGCGAAGTGGGCAGCAGTGGTTATGCAAGCGATCCTCATTTGCATTTCGAAGTTTGGTACGATTCGCTTTATAATGTTG
>JBKJNS010000341.1:0-2906 GCA_046593455.1 Chitinophagales bacterium
AGTTGCTGCCGATGCAATTGAAAAATTAAATGCTGTTGGAATATCTGTTGAGTTGATTGACGTGCAAACACTTTTGCCTTTTGATATTCATCACAAGATTGGAGATTCGGTTCGCAAAACAAATCGTGTTGTGTTTTTAGATGAAGATGTTCCCGGCGGCGCAAGCGCTTATATGTTTCAACAAGTAATGGAACATCAAAATATTTTTCAGTGGTTAGATGCATCACCTGTAACTATTTCTGCAAAGGCAAACCGCCCTGCCTATGCCAGTGATGGTGATTATTTCTGCAAGCCGAATGCGGAAGAAATTTTTGAAACCATTTACAACATCATGCATGAATCGTCGCCTGATGATTTTAAAAAGTTGTAAGATTTAACTGTCTAATTATTTTATGAAGCCGTTTTTATCGAGCGAGAAATTTAAAGCTGCATGAATTCCAATCAGCAAATTGTGAGGTTTATCAAATTCATAATCATTTGGAACTTCTCCATTGAAAACATTGGAGCCGTATGATGCCCTAATTCCAACAGTATAATAGACAGGACGGTTAATAAATAAATCATAGTCAACTCCCGTTACAATTGCAAAATCATTTTTGTAAAATAATTCATTGGTGCTAAGTTCTCCCTTAATATCATCACTCTTAAATGAAATCAATTTGCCGTATTGCCCGCCAAGCAAAAGGCTAACATTGGAAGATGCGTTTAACAAAGTTGAATAGTGCGGCATTCGATATTGAATTATTATCGGCAAATTCATATAGGTAAATGAAATGCCTTTATCCTGATACTCTAAGCTCGTTGTTCTTTCATACTGATCGATGTTACTATACTTCTGGCCTTGTGTGGAAAAAAGATACCATCCCGCTGCAATTCCGAAGTGCTTACTTAAGATGTATCCGCCTTCCATTCCTAATTCAATCCCGTAAGTAAATTTATATTTCAGTACTTCACTTGACATGGCTTCATGATCAAACAACCATGTACTATTAAGCATAATTGAAGGTGATAAATACCCCTTTCGTGAAACTGTGGTGAGATAAACTTGCTGCCTGTTGTCAAATCTCTTTCTATTCAGCA
This sequence comes from Chitinophagales bacterium, assembly GCA_046593455.1. Taxonomy (GTDB): domain Bacteria; phylum Bacteroidota; class Bacteroidia; order Chitinophagales; family UBA10324; genus JAJAYG01. The sequence continues at coordinate 1,081 of JBKJNS010000341.1, forward strand.
AATCTGAATTTTCTGAAAAAGAAAGAAAATTTTGCTGATACGGTAAGGCGCTAACTGCTTCGCCATTTATTAATGTGCTTTCCTTTTCAGTTGTATTAGCAGCAGCATGAAAATTTTCATTTTGCAAAACAGAACTGTTTTCATCTTCAAAAATATTCTCATTCAAATCCTGAGAATACGATGGTGTATTATCACTCTTACTAAAAATATGTATTGGATTCTTCGAACTTGATACTAATGAAGAATTCTCAGCTTCACTATTTAAGGAAGTTACATTTTTTAGATTATCAGAATTGCTATGATTATTCTTCAGCGCTTCAAAAATCGAAATCGTTGAAGCAAACATTACTATGAAAAGAATACCGGTTAAAGTCCTCCTTTTAACTGAATTCCTTTTCTTATCGTCGAGGGCAGCTGTAAGGTTCCACCATGACCTGCCCGATGGCTTAACACGAAAATCGGTTAAGGCCTCTTTAAATTTTTGATCAACAATATTTTTATCAGAAAACCGCTGCATACCGTTGTACCTTCTGTGAATTCAACACCATTTTTTGTAATAAATATCTTGCTCTTGCTAATTGAGATTTTGATGTGCCAACATTTATTGAAAGCATATCAGCAATTTCCTGATGAGAAAAACCTTCAATTGCATATAGGTTAAAAACTGTTTTGTAACCGGGAGCAAGTGACTGAACCATTTTTAAAAGATCTGCCGCTGAAAGATTGTGAAAATCATCTTGCTGCAACAGATTGTATTTAACATCATCCACCTCCACCATCATTCTGCTCAAATGATTTTTTCTGAAAAGTTCAATTGCTGCATTCACAAAAATTCTTTTCATCCATCCTTCAAATGAGCCTTCGTTTCTAAACTTACTTAAATTATTAAACGCTTTGATGAAACCCTCCTGTAACATATCCTCTGCTTCCTGATGACTATTTGCATAACGCAGACAAATACTAAACATGTTTGGAGCAAATGCTTTATACAATTGCTCCTGCATTTTTCGGTCGCCATTGATGCTGCCCGAAATGAGTGCTGCTTCTTCAATCTTTTGTTTGCCCCAAAGTCTCATGAAGTTTATTTATGGACATAAAAATATAACTATTAGTTGCATCATCCAATTTTAATATTTGCTGAATTAACAATTAGATAAAAGGAATGACCTCATTTTTTCAAATGCGTTGCTTCTGTGACTGATCCTATTCTTTTCAATCAGTAATAATTCTGCAAAAGATTTCTCAAAGCCATTTGCTGCAAAAACAGGATCGTATCCAAAACCTTCAACACCTTTTTTGTGAGTTAAAATTTTCCCTTCAACTATCCCTTCAAAAAAATATTTGCTGCCACTCAATATTAAACAGATTACAGTTCTAAATCTTGCGCTTCGATCCTGAATGTTTTTCATTTTCGCCAACACCAAATTAATATTATCAGCTGCACTTTTTTGCTCGCCTGCGTATCGCGCTGAAAATACTCCGGGCTCATTGTTGAGAGCTTTAATCTCTAAACCTGTATCTTCAGAAAAACAATTCGTTTTAAAATTATTAAAAATGAATTCCGCCTTTTCCTCTGCATTCTCTTCGAGCGTAAAATGGGTTTCGGGCAGCTCATCTAAATATTTAAGATCTGCAAGTGATACAATTTGAATTTGATACCCAATCATCGATTGTACCTCTTGCAGTTTATGTTTGTTTTGCGTGGCGAAAATGAGTCTCAAGTTTGCTTCGGGTTTTCTTATTTGAACATTGATTTTATAGCAGCAAAAAATTTGTTCTTTATAATCTCATTCTTAAGCAACTCTTCGATTGAAGAAGTAAAAATA
>JBKJNS010000181.1:0-8222 GCA_046593455.1 Chitinophagales bacterium
CTCAAATGCGAAATAGCATCTTCTAACTGATTCAGTTTTTCCTCGCGATCGGGTTCATGAATTTGATGCAACAGCATGGCGCTTTCCACAACTTCACCAAAATCATCTTTAAGTTCAACATGGTTTTTTCCCTTCCGCAATTTCATTAAACAAAAATTTCTGGCAACACTATGCAGCCATGCCTTAAAATTATTTACCTCATGCTTCTTAAGGTCTTCCAATAATTTTTCAAAGATTTCCAATGTTGCATCGCGGCTGTCTTCTTCGTGCCGCAAATATTTCATGCAAACACCAAACACAAGGTGAGTGTAACGCTGAAACAATTCACCAACTATAACATTGTTGCCCGATTCTTTGTAGAGAGCAATAAGATCGGGATCAGAAAGTTGTTTTATGTATTTAAAATCGCTCAATGAAAATGATAACACTACAAATAAACGAAATGCTTTGTTAGATTCTTATACGATGAATTTTTATGAAATCATTTTAGTACTTGAATTTATAATAATTAAAAAAATTTCCATATCAAAGTAACTTTTCGGATGTTTGTGCATTATCAGTTGAAAAGAACAAACCCTCAATCATGAAAAAAGCATTCTCCTTATTTACGATACTATTAATTACGACAGCGGTATTTGCTCAAACACCTACATGGAGCAACGACGTTGCCTCAATCATTTACAATAATTGCAGCACCTGCCACCGCGATGGAGGCATTGGACCATTCACATTAATGAGTTACGATGATGCTGTTTTTAATTCAGGAGGAATTAAAAGTCAGGTGCAGTCGAAGTTGATGCCACCATGGAAGCCCGATCCTAATTATACTCATTTTAAAGATGAAAGAATTCTAACTCAAGATCAAATTGATTTGCTTTCTGCATGGGTTGATGGAGGAACTTTATCAGGCGATTTATTACTAGCGCCGCCAACTCCCGTTTTTCCAGTGGGTTCTCAAATGCCGGTGATCGATCAAACTATTCAATGGCCATCATGGACCGTAACAACTGAGATTGATGAATACCGAACATTTGTTTATCATTCTAATTATGGCGAAGATGTTTACCTTAATCAGATTGAATATTTACCGGGTAACGGCTCCATCGTTCATCACATGGTTTTGTTTTATGATGAAGGCTCTTTCACCAATACTCTTGACATACTTGATCCGTTGCCTGGTTATGAAAGCTATGGATTGGGACCCATAAGTTTTTCTGCAGTATTGCTTGGAGCATGGGCTCCCGGGTCGGGCGTATTTGAACTTCCTTCCAATATGGGATTAAAAATTCCTGCAGGTGCCGATATTGGTTTAGAAATTCATTATTCGCCTGATAGTTATGGATATGTTGACAGCTCACAGCTAAATTTCAAATTCACTACAGAACCCAACATCAGAGAAGTTTATACCGATGCTCCGCTTGAACATTTTAGTGCAATGACTGATGGCCCGCTTTTCATTCCTGCCAATACCATTAAAACTTTTCATGAGAAATACAAAATCACCGGCAGCGATCTTTCACTCATCAGCGTATTTCCACACATGCATAAAGTAGGTTCAGCAATTAATGCATTCAATGTTTCATCAACCGGAGATACTACCAAACTCATTGATATTCCAAAATGGAGTTTTCACTGGCAAGGATTTTACAATTTTCAAAAACTCATTCATGTAAAAAAGTCATCTACTTTTTGGAGTGAAGCAACTTACGATAATACAACAGCAAACCCCGATAACCCATCGAACCCACCTGAGGATGTTACTGCAGGTGAACACACCACTCAAGAGATGATGATCACTTTCTTTGCTTATGCTGAATATCAAACAGGTGACGAAAATGTGATTCTCGACAGTACACTTTCTTCAGTTCCCGCAATTACAGAACTAAATAATTTGCCGATGCACATTTTTCCTAATCCTGTTTTTGATGAAATGTATGTTGGAACTGAATTATCAAAAACTTCATCGGTTGCTTTTACATTATGCGATGCAACAGGTAAAACAGTTAGAGAATGGAATCAAACTATTCAGTCAGGTGCACAGTCAAATACTTTTTCTTTGAAAGGATTATCTTCGGGAATTTATTTGCTGAAAGCAAAAACAATTGATGGCAATGCAATTGCAAAAGTGATAAAGCAATAGAAAATATTTTTTTGAATTGAAATAAAAATGACACGCTGAAAAGTGTGTCATTTTTATTTTCGAGTTTACTCCTTTCCATTTCATTGCAATAAATTTATTGTGACTTCTTTCAAACCATTTTCAATTCATGTGTGTTACCCTCACATTAAATCAGTAATTATTCCATTTCGTTTTTCAAACAAGAGATATTCACCTTTGTAAAATATTTAATCCGCAGTAAAAAAATTATGGAAATCGGTATAGACAGTTTTGCAGCAGCAAACAGTAAAGCTTATGGGAATGCAATCAGCAACAGCGAATCAATTGAGGAGTTGCTGGAGAGAATTGTAAAAGCAGATGAAGTAGGCCTTGAAATATTTGGAATTGGTGAACATCACCGCAAAGAGTTTTTAGATTCTGCTCCTTCAATAATTCTTGCAGCAGCAGCAGCGCGCACAAAAAAAATCAGACTTACAAGTGCAGTAACAGTTTTAAGTGCTGCAGATCCGGTAAGAGTGTTTCAAAATTTTTCTACGCTCGATTTGGTTTCTAAAGGCAGAGCAGAAATGGTAGTGGGCAGAGGTTCATTCACCGAAGCATTTCCGCTATTTGGTTTAAACCTTTATGATTATGATGAACTCTTCATTGAGAAATTAGACCTGCTTCTTCAAATTCGTGACAATGAAATTGTAACATGGTCGGGTGACTTTCGACCGGCATTAAAAAATCAGGCCATCTACCCGCGGCCATTGCAAAATCCCATTCCAATTTGGTTAGGCGTGGGCGGAACACCTTCATCATTTGCAAGAGCAGGAACATTAGGTTTACCATTAATGGTTGCAATTATTGGTGGCGAGACACATCGTTTTAGACCACTCATTGATCTTTACAGAGAAGCAGGAAAAAAAGCTGGCCATCCAGAAGAGCAATTGAAAGTTGGTTTGCATTCATTGGGTTATGTAGCAAACACAAAAGATGAAGCAGTAGCAAATTATTATCCCGGCTACGCCGAAACATTTACACGCATTGGTAAGGACCGAGGATGGCCACCTGTAACCCGTTCGCATTTTGATGCACAGAATGGTTTGCGTGGTGCTTTATTGGTTGGCGGTTATGAAGAGATTGCAGAAAAAATTGTTCGGCACAGTGAATCACTCGGCGGTATTGATCGCTTTACTTTTCAAATGGATAATGCTGCATTACCTCATGAAAAATTATTGCACTCCATTGAACTCATTGGAACAAAAGTTTCTCCTATGGTTCAGGAAATGATGAAGGGGATAGTGTAATTTTCAGTTCAATTAAATTTCAAGAAACCAATTCAATTGTTCAACGGAGTTTTATTTCATGCTTCGCAGAAGAAGGAAACAATTAACTATCAGTAGAATCATTAATCCAATGCCTGAAATTTTTTCAGGCATTGTGCCGCTGAAATTTTCATCAATGGCATTTAATAAAAACCACAAAACGAAAATTATGTTGCCTGCAATAACGAGAAACTGTAGCAATTGGAAGATTTGTTTTTGAATGATGCATTATTTTTTTGTTATTGGCAATGATTAACTTGAGATTATCTTATGCTGCGTTCTTTGCACTTGGAGAAAAACAAAGCAATGGTATATCACCTTCGCGGCTACTTTCATATTTGAAATGGTAACTGCCTAAAACAATAATAATTGGTCTCCACATTTTTATTTCAAAGCAGGTTGCACTTTTTATCATTTTAATTACCTGTAAAGTATCATTGCATTTTATTTCATCTAAAATTCCATTTACAAAAACTGAAACACTACCCGAAGTTTCTGTAATTTTATTGGAATTAAGAAAAAAAATAACCGCATGAGGTTATGTAAGCTTAAGAAGAGTGATTGCATTGTCTCTGCTATATTTCTTTACTTTAAAAAGAGTGTGAGTACTAATGAAATTTTTCTCCCATTTTCAACATCTCAAGAATTGCTTTCATCCGCTTATTTTTTGTTTCAGGTTTTTTAGCGGTTTGCAGTCGCCACACAATTGCATAGGTATTTGTTTTGTTGAGAGTTTTAAAAAAAGCTTCTGCCTTTTTATGCTTAGATAATTCTATAAGAAAGTCGGGAGGCACAATCATGTTGCGTGGCGAATCATAAGCTTGTTCCCATCTGCCATCTGCTTTTGCTGCCTCTACTTGTTTAATTCCTGCTGCTCTTATTTTCCCCAATTTTTCAAGGCGTGCAATATGCTCCCTGTTTATTTTTGACCAAATGCTTTTAGCTCGGCGGGGTGTAAACCGTTGAAGAAATGAATCAGAATCATAAGATTTTTTTTGCCCATCAATCCATCCATAACACAATGCCACATCAAGTGCCTCAGCATAGGTAACTGTCGCAATGCCTGATGCTTTTTTAAATAACCGCAACCAAATACCCATTGATACTTCATGATGTTTAGTCAACCATTTCGTCAACTCTTTTGAAGAGGAGAATGAAAGTATTGGTGAATCAGGTTTTACTGCTTTATTTAGGTTTTTATTATCCACTTGATAATTTTTTTCTTTCACAAAAAAAACAAATCTATTATGGGAATTAAGAAAAAAAATGATGTTGACATTGAATGATGCTTTTAATAATTTTTTATCGAAGATAAAAAAGTCAAATCACATACATTTGGAAGTATAATAGAATTTCCAAATAATTAATTGATAGTATGATTACCCTCACAAGAACAAATTCTGCCGATCTAAATTTTCTGGAATTAGTAAAAGCATTAGATGCCGAGCTAAAAATTCTTGATGGCGACGAGCATTTATTTTATTCTCAGCTAAACAAAACAAATTCAATCAAGCATGTAATTGTTGCTTATGAAAATAATATCGCTGTAGGAATTGGTGCAATAAGACCTTACACTTCAGACACGCTTGAAGTAAAAAGAATGTATGTTTCCGAAGAACACAGAGGGAAACGAATTGCGACCGCCATACTTAAAGAATTGGAGAAGTGGGCAAAGGAACTCGGTTATAAAAAATGTATTTTAGAAACCGGAATAAAACAGTTTGCTGCAATTGCGCTCTATAAAAAGATCGGTTATCAATCAATTCCAAGTTATGGGAAATATCTAAATGCGGCAAATAGTGTTTGTTTTGAAAAGGAAATAAATTGATTCTTTAAACTTACTAATCGCTGAAAGTATTCTTCCTTAAAAAATAGTTCATTTTGTTTAAAACAAAACCCAACAATTATCATAGTACTTTAATGAAATAATTTCACATCTTTGTTATACTGTAAAAACTTAATTCACCCCGTTATGAAAAACAAAATCACCTTTCGCCTTATAGTTGCTGTATTAACTTTTTTTAGTTCGCTTTATGCTAATGCACAAGATGCGGGAAGAACTCCTGAAGAAATTAAGATGATGCATAATGAAACAACAGATGATCCTTTTCTTCCTAACACAAACAAAAAGTTTTCTCGAAGTTATAAATTCAAGAGTCCTGTGGAATTGAAATTAATGGAAACCAGCATTTTTACCAATCAAGTTAATGTGAGCGATAACGGACAAAATATTTTAGATGATGCCGCTAATGAACCCAGCATTGCAATTGATATTAATGATGTAAATAAAATTGCAATCGGTTGGAGGCAATTCGATAATGTAATCAGTAACTTCAGGCAGGCAGGATGGGCTTATACAAATGACGGCGGTCAAACCTGGACGTTTCCCGGATCAATTGATGCAGGCAACTTTCATTCAGACCCTGTGTTGGATTATGATTCAATTGGTAATTTTTATTACAACAGTTTAAGAGGGGATTTTTCATGCCTGGTTTATAAAAGTGTTAACGGTGGTGCCGATTGGAATGAAGGAGCCGAAGCAGGCGGTGGCGATAAACAATGGATGGCTGTTGATAGAACTGGAGGAGAAGGTAACGGAAATATATATTCGAGCTGGTCTTCTTATTATTCAGCATGCTCAAGCGGAAATTTTAATCGGTCTGCTGATGAAGGAATTTCATTTGAAGATTGTATTCCAATTTATTCACCATACGAGAATCCTTATTATTTAGCAATGACGGTTGATAAAACAGGTAACGTTTATGTAGCGGGCGGAAGTAATCAAACAGGTTACCTCGTAGTTGCAAAATCAAACAATGCGCAGGTGCCGGGATCTCTGATTAGTTGGGAAGATCCTAAGCAAGTTTTTATGGATGGCTTTCTAAACGGATGGACAATAAATACCGCAGGTCTACTTGGTATGACAAATATTGATGCAGATCATTCCAGCGGAGCTGGTGGTGGAAATATTTATTTACTCGCAGCCATGACCAGATTGTCAAATGCTGATCCCGGAGATATAATGTTTGCAAGAAGCACCGATGGAGGAAATACCTGGAGTGATCCCATTCAAATTAATGATGATAATTCAACAACTAACACACAGTGGTTTGGTACCCTGTCCGTTGCGCCAAACGGAAGAATTGATGCGGTGTGGCTCGATACACGTGAAGCAAATTTTGGAAGCGATTCATCTGCGCTGTATTATTCTTATTCTAATGATCAAGGAAATACCTGGTCGGCAAATGAAAAATTATCTGACTTATTTGATCCTCATATTGGTTATCCAAATCAACAAAAAATTGGCGACTACTATGATATGGTTTCTGATAACACAGGTGCACACCTTGCATGGGCTAATACATTAAATGGTGAGCAGGATGTTTACTATAGTCATATTGTTCCGCCTGTAACAGCTGGATTGTCTAACAATTCTCTGGAAAATAAGGTAAATGTTTTTCCAAATCCAACAAAAGGTATTTTCACTTTGAGTGGAACTGAAAAACAATCTGTAGTGGAAATTTACAATACGCTTGGAGCAAAAATATTTTCATTAGAAACCACGAATCCAAAAATCAGTATCGATGTTTCAATCCAACCTTCGGGAATTTATTTTTTGAAAATAATTGATGAAAACGGAAATGCAATTAATAAGAAACTTGTAAAGGAATAATCAATTGAAAATTATTTTGTTTATTAGTATAATCCATTAATCAGTCAGGCATTTTATGCCTGCAGAAGTTTTTCAATATCAAACTTTTTCATTTTCATAAAAGCAGCTACCACTCTTTGTGATTTTTGCGGATCGCTCATAAGTTTACCCAGTATAGTTGGTACTATTTGCCATGAAACTCCGTACTTGTCTTTCAACCATCCGCACATACTCTCTTCACCACCTTCTGTAAGTTTGTTCCAGTAGTGATCAATCTCTTCCTGTGTTTCACATTCAACTACAAATGATACTGCTTCATTTGGTGTAAACTGCGGCCCTCCATTTAAGCACATAAACTTTCTGCCGTTTAAATCTATCATCACTACAATTGGATTATCAGAGAGAATTTTTGAGTTGCCGAAAACTGAACAATAGAATTCTGCGGCTTCTTTTGCTTGGCCGTTAAACCACAGGCATGGATAAATTGGATTGATCATTTCTTTTTTGTTTTAGTTTTAGTATTTGAAAAATCTTCACCTGCTCTAAACTTTACGATTCTTGCAATCAATTTATATGGCATTGGTTTGCTGAGCGGAAATTGCACTGCGCCTTTCGACCATTTGTAATCTTTAAATTCATGCTTAAATTCTCTGATGCCTGAAGATGTTGGATAAAAGCCAATGTGATTTTTGCAAACAGCAAAATAAACAAGCGTACGATTTTGTTTGAAGGCCGGCATTCCATAACTAATTATATCTTCGGCTTCAGGCGCCGCTTTCCTAATCGTTACCCTCAGTTGTTTACAAATTTCCTGAATCTCCAAAGGGAATTCAGCAACGTAAGTATCAATGTCTTTATGCTTTTTCATTTGACCAGCTAAGAATTTTTCATGAAAATTAATTTAAGTATTCATTACCAGTTCAATCGGGCAATGATCGCTGCCCATTACATCCATTAAAATATTTGCATTGGTTACTGAAGGCTGCGCTTCTTTACTCACAAAAAAATAATCAATGCGCCATCCTACATTTCTTTCACGTGCCCGCGTGATTTGATCCCAATATGAATACCATTCGGGTTGCTGATTAAATTCACGGAATGTATCTATATATCCCATGTCAACAATTTTAGTAATCCATGCACG
>JBKJNS010000277.1:0-3739 GCA_046593455.1 Chitinophagales bacterium
CTGGCATATCGCTCAGGAATTTTTCCATGGTTTAGTTATGAAGGGATTATTCATTGGTTTTGTCCGCCCCAAAGAATGGTATTGTTTCCCTCCGCAATAAAAATTTCGAAGAGCATGAAGCAGGTTTTGAATTCAGGCATCTTTAAAATTACTGAAAACAAAGATTTTGAAGGGGTGATAAAAAATTGCAGTAACACACATTCTTTAGATGATGGCGGTACCTGGATTGATGATGATTTTATTCAGGCCTATATGAAAATGCATCAAATAGGACATGCACATTCTATTGAGGTATGGCAGGATGATATTTTAGTTGGCGGCTTATACGGAATGGTGATCGGCAAAATATTTTGTGGTGAAAGCATGTTCAGCAAAGTGAACAATGCATCAAAAGCAGCACTGATACATATATGCAAGTCGAATAAATTTTCACTCATCGATTGTCAGGTACCCAATGATCATTTGATTAGTATGGGAGCAGAAGTGATTTCAAGGAACAGGTTTTTAGAAATATTGGCTTTGGAAGGAATAAAATGAATTGCTTATAGTTTTTGATTATTAAGAGCCTGACTTCATTTCATTTCAGATTCAAAAAAGCACTTTCAACATAGATTTGTTTAAAACCAAATCTCGTATATCTTTGCCGTCCTTTTAAAAATAAAAGTTATGTCAAAAGTTTGCGAAGTATCTGGTAAAAAGACAATGTTTGGCCATAAGGTTTCACACTCAAACATCAAGAGTAACCGCCGTTTTCAACCAAATTTGCAGAAGAAGAAGTTTTTCATTCCTGAAGAAAATCGTTGGATTGAACTCAAGGTTTCAACCAGCGCACTTCGCACCATTAATAAGAATGGAATTTCAGCAGTTTTAAGTGAAGCCCGCGCAAAAGGAATCGTTGTTTAATCTTCCTTTAAAAAATATTTTAATCAATTCAGTAATTACAAATAACAATGGCAAAAAAAGACAACAGGATTCAGGTGATTTTAGAATGCACTGAGCATAAAGCCAGTGGAATGCCGGGCATTAGCCGCTACATTACCACCAAGAATAAAAAAAATACACCGGCTCGTATTGAACTTAAAAAGTACAATCCGATCATGAAAAAAATGACACTTCACAAAGAAATTAAATAATAACCACCATGGCAAAAGACGCAGGTAAAGTTTCAAAGAATGCTAAGACACAGAAGGATGCTGCACAAACAGCAGCTTCTAAGGCATACGTTAAATTAATCGTTTCTGAGCGCTCAGAAAAAACAGGCGCTTACGTTTATCGTGAAAAAATTATTCACAAGGATAAAGTAAAAGAGTTTCTTGCTTCACAAGGAAGCTGAGATTAGTAAGAACCAAACCAACCAAAAAGCTTTTCTTGAAAAAGGAAAGCTTTTTTAGTTAGTGAAAGAAAGGAAGCATATGTCGGGATTCATTCTTAACACATCAATTATTCAACACAATCAATCACAATCAGTTTAATCAATTCTAATCGGTGCAATCAATCCTAATCGGTGTAATCGTTTTCAATTGGTGTAATCGTTTTCTATCAGTGTAATCATTTACTAATGGCACTATTTAACTTTTTATCGAAGGAAAAGAAGGAAGACCTCGACAAGGGTCTTGAAAAAACACGTGAAGGATTTTTTTCACGCATTGCAAAAGCTGTTGCCGGCAAATCAAAAGTTGATGAAGATTCATTAGATGAAATTGAGGAAGCGCTTATTGCTTCAGATGTTGGAGTTGATACAACCATAAAAATTATTAAGCGGCTCGAAGAAAGAGTTTCGCGCGATAAGTATCTAAGCACAACCGATCTCAATAAATTTTTAAAAGAAGAGATTGAAAAAATATTTGAGGAAAGCGGATCAAAAGATGAAAGTGATTTTTCAGTTCCCGAAAAAAAACATCCTTATGTGATGATGGTGGTTGGAGTAAACGGAGTAGGAAAAACAACAACCATTGGTAAGCTCGCAAATCAATTTAAGTTACAAGGCAAAAAAGTTTTGTTAGGTGCTGCTGATACTTTTCGGGCAGCAGCAGTGGAGCAATTGGTAATCTGGAGTGAGCGCGCAGGAGTTGAAATTGTAAAACAGGAAACAGGAGCCGACCCGGCTGCTGTTGCATTCGATACTTTACAATCAGGCGTTTCAAGAAATGCTGATGTGATCATAATCGACACAGCAGGAAGATTACACAACAAAGTAAACCTGATGAATGAATTGGGGAAAATTAAACGCGTGATGCAAAAAGTAATTCCCGATGCACCGCATGATGTGCTGCTTGTTCTTGATGCTTCCACCGGTCAAAATGCTATTGAACAGGCAAAACAATTTACCGCAGTTACAGAAGTAACAGCAATTGCACTTACAAAATTAGATGGTACTGCAAAAGGCGGAGTGGTGATCGGCATCGCAGATCAATTCAAGATTCCGGTGAAGTACATTGGGGTAGGAGAAAAGATCAGTCAGTTGCAGGTGTTTAACAGAGCCGCATTTGTAAATTCACTTTTTGAAGGAAAATAAATTTAAAAATGCGTACGAAATCATTGGACAAACCTAAAGTAAACGTAATCACACTCGGCTGCTCAAAAAATATTGTAGACAGCGAAGTGATGATGGCGCAGCTACGTGCAAATGATTTTGAAGTTGAACATGAAGTTGAAAAAAAGAAAGATGACATTGTTGTAATTAATACTTGCGGGTTTATTGATAATGCAAAACAAGAATCTATCAATACCATTCTTGAATATGCTTCAAGAAAAAATGATGGAGATGTAAAAAAACTTTACGTAACAGGCTGCTTATCGCAGCGCTATCGTGATGATCTGCAAAAAGAAATTCCTGAAGTTGATGATTGGTTTGGAACCATGGAACTTCCTTCTCTCTTAAAAAAACTTGGTGCCGATTACAAACACGAACTCATTGGCGAACACGTGTTGATCACACCTTCACATTATGCGTATGTAAAAATTTCGGAAGGTTGTAATCGCACTTGCGCTTTCTGTGCAATTCCATTGATGCGTGGCAAACATGTTTCTAAACCAATTGAACAAATTGTTTTAGAGATAAAAAATCTTGTTCGCAATGGAGTAAAGGAAGTGATGCTGATTGCGCAGGAACTCACTTATTATGGTCTCGATATTTATAAAGAAAGAAAACTCGCACAATTGCTTGAAACAATCAGCGACATTGATGGGTTAGAATGGATTCGATTGCACTATTTGTATCCATCCAATTTTCCATTGGAGGTTTTGGATGTAATTAGGGAAAGAAAAAATATTTGCAATTATCTCGACATTCCTTTCCAGCACATTGCTGATCCGGTTTTAAAAAGAATGCGCAGGCAGATTACCAAAGCAGAAACTTTGCAATTGATTGAAACCATCAGAGAAAAAATTCCAGGTATTGCTTTGCGTACAACAATACTTGTTGGGTTTCCGGGTGAAACAGAAAATGATTTTGAGGAGTTGAAAGATTTCATTTCCCAAATTAAATTTGATCGCCTTGGAGTTTTCACGTATTCGCATGAAGAAGGAACCAGCGGCTATGAATTGAAAGATGATGTTCCTGAAGAAATAAAACAACTGCGTGCATCAGAACTCATGGCAATTCAGGAAGGAATTTCTGCTGAACTCAATCAGCAAAAAATCGGGAAAACATTTCGCGTCCTCATTGATCGCAAAGAAGCCATGCCTGACGGCAGGCAGGGAAATTATTTTGTGGGCAGAACAGAATCCGATTCACCCG
>JBKJNS010000092.1:0-2746 GCA_046593455.1 Chitinophagales bacterium
GCCTTATTAAAAACTAATAAGGTAAGCAGCATTGTGATAATGAATTTTGTTTTCATGAAATGAATTAATTTTTTTGGTTGAATAAATCTCTTTGAATCTTTTCATTTTTATTTTCCATTCCCCAATTAAAATTTCACCACAAAATCAACATAAGGAATTCCAATTGCAATATTTTTTGCAATATCACCGCTATTTATGAATCCAAAATCAACAGCTATCTTTTGACTCATGAAACGCATGCCATAAGAAACGAAACCATAATAGGATATTCCTGTATAGGTGTAATTATTTGTGTTGGTGCTCCAATCATAAGTATTATCATATTGCGCAACAGGAACAACCCAATTCTCACTCACTAAACTGAAACGCGGTGACACTCGCGCCATTCCGCTAATGGTATAGGAAGGGCCACCCATCCATTCACCATTATTCAATCCATATGCAATACCTGCAGTTACATTAACATCAGTAGTACCGGCAGTAAATGCAAGGTTTTCAAAAAGGTAAGTACTTTCAGTTACGTTGTATTCGTTCCCCAAATAGGGAGTATGCATTAACACGGTAGTGCCTGCAACGTAAAAATTTTTAGCAACCTCAAACCCCGCTTTTAAAGTTGCAAGCGCAATGGGTCCGCCGCTTTTTAGTGAGGTTCCCGCAAAGTTAAACTTCAAGAATGGAGTAAGCACATCGATACCGGCCCCAATTGAAATATGATATGATAATCCATAGTTAACAGAGCATAGAAAGAGATACGTATTTTGAAAATATCCCTCTCCTTTTTTCATTGGTATTGCTGATGGGCTATAGAAGTAACGCGTTGAATTTGGATTAGGGAAAAAGAATTTTCCATTCTTGTAAGAGGAAGGATCGAGCACCTGTAATTGCCTGATTGAATCCCGCACGATGTTAACCACACCAAAGTTGCGTGTGTTGATGCTGATCTGCTTTTCATTTTTCTCATGCAGCGTTCCGTTGATGGTGGTGCCGTCTTTAGTAGTGATGTAATAAATCGAATCATTTGCTGCAGGTTGCTGCGCAAAACATTTTAAAGTTGTTGAGAGCAACAATGTGATAATGGAAATGAAGAGAAGTTTTGTTTTCATTTTTGAAATTTTTTGATGCTGCAAATATTCACTCATCAACAGCCGAATCATAATTGAATTACGCAGCAGCAAATCTTACACTTGCATAAAGTGTGTGAAAAGGAATATTAGTTAACGTAAATGTTGAGAGCTTATGAAAAATTGCAAAGCATACCGGGCGATTCGTATTATTTCCAAAAAAAATCATTTCAAAAAATTACATTTGGGATTAAATACCAAAGTTTTTTTTGTGAAAACAGGAGCACAGGAAATTTTTATTGAGCGACTAAAACAAAGAGCCAATCCTAAATTCTCTTTTGTTGATGAAATTGCTGAAGTGCTAAGCATCAGCAATGACAGTGCTTACCGCCGCCTGAGAGGTGAAACTGCAATCACTCTCGAAGAAGCTGTTACACTTTCTAATCATTTTAAAGTAGGGTTGCAAGAATTTGGCGACCAAAAGTCTGATGAGGTAACATTTGGCAGAAGCACCTTTCGCGAGCAGCCCGAAGAATTTCAGGTGTACCTGAATAAAACAAAAGAGTATCTGCAGCGGGTGATTGACACCAAAGAAAAACAAGGTTGGTTTGCAGCCAAGGATATTCCCATCTTTTATTTTTTTCAGTTCCCCGAATTCGGAAAATTCAAATTGTTCTTCTGGCTTAAAACAATGCGCGGCAATCAATCCATCGAAGCAACAAAATTTGACTTTAACGTAATCCCCAATGAGTTGGTGAAAGAGGCACAAAAAGTTGCACACTTATATTTTCAATTAGATTCCATTGAACTATGGAATGATGATACCATCAACACACCACTACGGCAGATTCAATATTTTTATGAGAGCGGATGGCTTGCATCAAAAGAAGTTGGAATTGAATTGTGTAACGAACTCGAAAGTTTAATTAAGAGCATTCAAGTGCAGGCAGAAACGGGTTTAAAATGGTTTGCAGGAAAACAAGTTCACCCTGATGTTTCATTTGATCTATACTTTAATGAACTCACCGTACTTGATAACACCATCTATTTTGAGACCGATGCTTTTCAGTTTTCAATGATTGGTTATAACTCACTGGATTATCTCTACACTTTTCACAATGGATTTGGTAATGAAGCACGGCAATATTTTACAAAGCAAATAAGCAAGTCGCTTAAGTTGAGCGGCACTGCAGAGAAAGAGCGCAATATGTTTTTCAACCGCATGTATGGTCGCATTGCTGCAGTAAGAAGTAAAATGAATTAAATTTTTCTTCGCAACATACTGAATTCTTCTTTGTGCATACCTTTGATGCTTAATTAAAACACACCCCCATGGCTCTTATTGTTTTCGCAATTATTCTATTGATCGCCTCTTTCGTACTCGCTTCATCCCCAAAAACAAAAATTGCATCTAACATACTAAGAGTTGTTTCCGGTGTTATGATTCTTATAGGCATTGGCACTTCATGCTTTGTTCAAATTGATGCAGGGCAGGTGGGCGTACCAACACTATTTGGTAAAGTGAACGAGAATATTTTAGGAAGCGGATTGCATTTTGTTAATCCGTTAGTGGTGATAAAACGGTTTGATGTTAGAACTGAAAACTATACTATGAGCGGAGTTGCCGATGAAGGTGACAAAGCAGGTGATGATGCAATAAGAGTTTTAACTTCTGATGGCTTGGA
>JBKJNS010000232.1:0-4204 GCA_046593455.1 Chitinophagales bacterium
GTGTTGCGGTCTAATCTCCCTACCGGAAAAACTCTTTGATCTGTAGCCTGCTGAATTAATTCCATCACCGTTTTTCTGCCACGCTCATCGCTGGTGGTAGTAATAAAATCTTTGGGCTTGTTGAGCAGGATGTAAAATTTTTTTCCGCTCTCAATTTTTTTATCTCTGTAGCTCACCACATCAGTTGGCTGCACGCGATAGCCTGGCGATTTTTCTTCCTTTCCATTCACCTTTACCAAACCATTCTTAATAAACTCAGCACAATTTCTGCGTGATGCAATTCCTGAATTCGATAGAAACTTATTCAATTGTATTCCTTCATTACTTGTTGGAGTAACCTCTTCCTTTTCCTCTTTCATAATCAAACAAAGATAACACTTGCCGCACTCTGTATTTCGAAATGTATTTTTAACGCCTTCAATTGCAGTTCTGAAAATTGTCAATTCCCTCTCAAAGAGAAATTTTCTGCCGCTGTCCTTCTCCATTACGAGAAGGTGCCGGAGGCGGATGAGGGAGAGGGATCAAGGGTGAGGAAATAAATGATTCCAATTTTCAGAACTACATTCAAAAAATTTTTTCAATGGAAAAAGAACCGATAAAACCTATTACAACTCCGAGTGCCGATACCGAACATTATTTTCTTGAAGGACCACATTCCCGCTTTGATGAATTCAAATTTTTATTTAAAGTGATGGGTGAATTCATTAAAGGATTTCGCAAACTTCATTTCATTGGTCCTTGCGTAACGGTTTTTGGTTCGGCAAGATTTAAAGAAGGGCATCCGCATTATGAGATGGCAAGAAAAGTTGGCGGTATGCTAACAACTCTTGGTTTTACAGTTATGACGGGTGGTGGATCGGGAATTATGGAAGCCGCAAACCGAGGCGCAAGAGAAGCAGGCGGAAGATCGGTTGGTTGCAATATATTGTTAGCAATGGAGCAACAGCACAATCCATACCTCGATAAATGGATTACACTCAATTACTTTTTTGTACGCAAAGTTTTGTTGCTAAAATATTCTTACGCTTTTGTTGTAATGCCCGGTGGTTTTGGAACCATGGATGAATTGTATGAAACCATCACACTCATTCAAACCAAAAAGATTCAGAACTTCCCAATTATATTAATGGGTAAGGAATACTGGAATACGATGATCAATTTCATTAATGAACTTGATGATCGCGGAACCATAAGCGTAGAAGATTTACAACTCTTAAAAATTACTGACGACATTGAAGAAGCTAAAGAACACATTCACACTTACGCCATCAATGCATTTCGGTTGAAGCAGCGGGTTGAGACAAGACCAGCGAAAATTTTAGGAGAATAGAATTAGTTAAAATTCAAAACTCAAAAATCAAAATTTCCCAAAGGGATTCCTTCAGAACAAATAAGGTCAAAAGAGACAATGTTCAAATTCATAAAGCTTAATTGACGAATTAAGATTTGAAATTTCTTATTTGGTATTTGAAATTTTCTTGGGTTTTGCAATTTGCAATTTGAAGTTTCTTGATAACTCCATTTCATTTCCCCCCTCCGAATCTTTTTCTTTGCAAAAATTTTAAATGATGAGTGAAAGAAAAATTAAAGCAGCGCTGATTTCGGTTTACTACAAAGATGGATTAGAACCCATTGTAAAAAAGTTGCATCAACTCGGCGTGCAATTAATTTCTACCGGCGGAACACAAACATTTATTCAGTCACTCAACATACCGGTTACGGCAGTAGAATCGCTCACCGGCTTTCCCGAAATTTTAGGAGGAAGAGTTAAAACCTTGCACCCAAAAATCTTCGGCGGCATTTTGGCAAGAAGAGAAGTGAAAGAAGACCTCGCACAAATGCAGCAGCATGAAATTGCCGAGATTGATTTGGTGATTGTTGACCTCTATCCTTTCGAAGAAACAGTGAGGAAAGTGCGTGAGCAAGTCCTCCCCAAAAATGAATTCCTTATTTCTTCTCCTTTGGAGAAGATGCCGAAGGCTGATGAGGCCGGGGAGGATTTAGGTGGGGCGGTTATCGAAAAGATCGATATCGGCGGCATCTCCCTCATTCGCGCAGCAGCAAAAAATTTTAATGATGTTTTAATTTGTGCTTCGCGGAATTATTATCCCGACTTGCTCAATTTACTCAATGAGAAAAATGGAATTTCTCATAAAGAAGACCGACAACTATTTGCAGCAAAAGCATTCAACATCAGTTCGCATTATGATTCGGCAATCTTTAGATATTTCAATGGCGAAGAAAAAGTTGCTGCATTCAAGCAAAGCATTTTACAAAGCCGCACATTGCGCTATGGAGAAAACCCGCATCAGCGCGCAACTTTCTACGGCGACTTTGATGCGCTGTTTACGCAACTCAATGGAAAGGAAATTTCTTACAACAACCTTGTTGATATTGACTCAGCAGTTTCACTGATTGATGAATTTGAAAACCCTGCCTGCGCTGTGATCAAGCACACGAATCCTTGTGGTTGTGCAGAAGCAGATAACACTTTGCATGCATGGGAACTGGCGTTAGCCGCAGATCCTGTTTCGGCATTCGGTGGCATCATAGTTTTTAACCGTGCCATTGATTTGCAAACAGCAGAGAAGGTGAATGAAATATTTTTTGAAGTAATCATTGCGCCCGATTTTTCTGAGGAGGCGCTGGCGGTTTTTAAGCAGAAGAAGAACAGAATTATTTTAAGTCAAAAGTCAAAAGTGAAAAGTGAAAAATCAAATTCAAAAAAAATATTCAGAAGTATTTTGAATGGCGTGATTGAACAGGATGCAGATGCGGCACTTTCTTCTGCAGCAACATGGAAAGTGGTTACAGAAATTTCTCCTACGCAAAATCAAATTGAAGATTTATTGTTTGCCGAAAAATGCATCAAGCATTTGAAGTCGAACACGATTGTACTTGCAAAAAATAAACAACTCATAGGCATGGGCTGCGGACAAACATCGCGTGTGGATGCACTGAAGCAGGCGATACAGAAAGCAAAAAATTTCAACTTCGATTTAAATGGAAGTGCGATGGCAAGCGATGCATTTTTCCCTTTTGATGATTGCGTAACCATTGCGCATGAAGAAGGCATTGCCGCAGTAATACAACCGGGAGGATCAGTTAAAGACAAAGATTCCATTGCTGCTTGCAACAAATTCAAGATGGCAATGGTGACTACTGGGTTGAGGCATTTTTTGCATTAGGAGTTGGGAAATGAAATGCTCGTATGTCCGATAATTTCGGAATGCTATATTAGTATAAAATTACTTTCTTTACATTTGATTCAATACTGTAAAGTGTAGTATCATTTGTATGAAGTATATAATCCTGTTTCAATTTTTACTTCTCCCTTTTATTTCTTTATCGCAGGATATTATTACTCAAAGCAAAGTAATTAAGCATAGGATTTATATTAATCCTACAACTATAATTAGAGGTCAGTATACTCTTGTCTATGTATGGAAAATCAATGATAAAGTTTGGCTTGAGGCGGGCGCAGGTTATCAATATTTACCATATTCAATTGTTGAATGGCTTCCAATGGCTCCCAATGAACTTCTTTTCGGTTTGGTTTCGGCATTACCAGATCGGGGAATAGGATTTACAGGTCCGCTTTTCAGCTTTGCCCTTGAGAAGGAATACGTTAGAATTACAACTCGCATGCGAGAAGCTATTGATCAGCATCCTGAATTGCAACAGACGGTCGATAAAACAAAGCCGAGAAGCAGTCACAGGTTGGAATTCTCTTATCAGTTTCTTCGGCATCGACCAGATTGTTATCGTGCTGGTGAACAAGGATTTTCAAACACGTATTCTTCCTATAAACATGTTTTTAAACTTAAGTTTCAGTTTGCAAGATTTATTGGTTCAATGGAGAGGCATGTGCTTATACAATACTACTTTGGATTTTCATTGCACCTCAATTTAGGTACTACAACAAAGTATATTGATTCAAGGATTAATTATCCACCCCACTGGCAATGTGTTGATGATATAAATGCTGATTACGTAGTAAGGCAATTAGATTCTTTCAACTACCTTGGAGGATCTATATGCAACTTGGGAATTCGAATAGGATTTCAGTAAAGAATCACCTTTTAACATTGAGATTTATGAGTAAGTGTGTGGCATGGTTGAAGTAAATCTTTCTAATCCGGTTCATCTCTGTCATCTACGTTTCATTTTTTTCTTCTACAAAACCAACTCCCTAAAATTTTTT
>JBKJNS010000364.1:0-5527 GCA_046593455.1 Chitinophagales bacterium
CCTTTTACTGCCTCTGGTACTTTCAACGCAGGAAATATTTTCACCGCTCAACTTTCAAATGCATCAGGAAATTTTTCTTCGCCAACAACAATTGGAACTTTCACTTCAACTCAAAGCGGAACAATCGGTGCAACCATTCCGATTGCAACTCCTGCAGGAACTCAATATCGTATTCGTGTTGTGAGTTCAAATCCATCAATAACCGGAACTGACAATGGAGAAGACATCACAATCAATGCACTCACGTGTGATATTCCCGCAGGAGAATTCACTGATGCCATCACAATAAATTCTGCCAAAGTTCATTGGGATTATGTAAGTGCAGCGAACAAATACAAAGTGCAGTATCGGGTAACAGGCACCATCACATGGACAAAAACTTCTGCCACCAACAACTACAAAAAACTCAAAACACTTCTGTCAAACACACAGTACGATTGGCAAGTGAAATCAGTTTGTAGTGATCTTGGTTTAGGAAATTCTTCATGGTCTTCCACCCAAAACTTTACAACACTTCCTGCAAAATTTGGTGATGAAGAAACTACCTCATCATTCGAAGTTTATCCGAATCCATTTTCATCTACGACTACCATATTATTTTCACTCGAAGAAAACTCTTACACCACTATCGAGTTTTACGATTTAGCAGGAAGAAAAATGAAAACACTGCTTGATGGAAATTTTGGTGAAGGAAATTATAAAGTGCAATTGAATCGTGAGCAATTAAGTGCGGGAATTTATTTTCTGAAACTCAAAACGAAAAGTGAAAGCTATACAATGAAAATAATCATTCAATAATTTTTCTAACGAAAACAATTTTTTGAAACTCGAAAACTTCAATCATGAGATCAATCACTTTCCTTCTTGCAGCGCTGTTTGTTTTGATCGCAAACAGTTGTCACAAACTATACTCCTCTGCATCCTCTGCGTAAACAAATTCATTCAACAGTAAAATAACAAGTAAATAAAAGCGGCGAATCGAAACCGATCCGCCGTATTAAATTTTTATTCACTAAAGAAAATTATGCGCTACCCGATTTACGCTGGCGAATTTTTGGAGCATTGGAAGACTTAGATGATGCTGGCTTCTTAGCTGCCTTATCAATATTGCTTTCCGATTTTGGAGCAGCAGGTTTACTTGAAGAACCACGTCTTGTTCTTTTCTTGGTAACTGTAGCTGCAGCAGTTGCTGTTCCATCAGTAACGCCATTAAGTAAACTGTAATCAACTAATTCAATGAGAGCCATATCAGCAGCATCACCTGGGCGGGTACCAATCTTAATTACTCTGGTATAACCTCCGGGGCGGTTTGCAATTTTTTCTGCCACTTCACCAAACATTCTGTTGATTGTTTCTTTATCGCGAAGCATACTAAAAATAGTTCTGCGGTTATGTGTAGAATCTTTTTTAGCACGGGTAAGCATTGGCTCAACATAAATACGAAGCGCCTTTGCTTTTGCTGTAGTAGTGGTAATGTGCTTATGCTCAATCAATGATATAGTTAGGTTGCGCAACAAAGCTTTGCGATGCTGCGTTTCGCGACCAAGGTGATTGAGTTTTTTTCTATGTCTCATAAAATTATTAAACGTTAATTGTTATTCCTTAAACTTTTGTTATCACTGCTTGCACTATAAATCTTCAATTCCAAATTTGGCAAGGTCCATTCCAAAATGCAAACCTTTTTCCTGAATCAATGCTTCAATTTCCATTAATGATTTGCGACCAAAGTTGCGGAACTTCAACAACTCATTGGTATCATATTTTACTAACTCAGAGAGTGAAGGAATTTTTGCAGCCTTCAAGCAATTGTAAGCACGAACTGAAAGATCTAAATCTTCTAATGGTGTCTTCAACAGTTTGCGCATTTGCAATACATGTTCGTCAACCATCTCCTCCTCTTTCTTCTCTTTGCTTTCGAAGGTGATGTTCTCATCACTCACTAACATGAGGTGTTGAATTAAAATTCTTGCAGCTCCTTTAATTGCTTCTTCGGGATGAATGGTTCCATCAGTTTTAATTTCTACAATTAATTTTTCGTAATCAGTACGTTGTTCAACACGTGTGTTCTCAACAGAATATCTTACGTTTTTAATTGGGGTATGAATGGCATCAACTGCGATGGTACCAATCGGCATATCCTTTATTTCATTTTCTTCAGCAGGAATATATCCGCGGCCTTTTGAAATAATAATTTCAAGATCAAGTTTTACACTGCGCTCCATGCGGCAAACAATCAATTCAGGATTCATGATTCTGAAATTAGAAGTTGCCTTTTCAATATCGCCCGCTTCAAAGTTTTCTTTGTTTTTGATGGAAATCAAAACCTTCTCATTCTGAATATCTTCTTCCGAAGTTTTCTTAAAACGAATTTGTTTAAGATTTAAAACGATCTCAGTAACATCTTCAAGCACGCCTTTTATGGTTGAGAACTCATGCTCCACTCCGCTGATGCGGATAGATGTTATTGCATAGCCTTCTAATGATGAAAGCAGTACACGGCGAATTGCATTACCAATGGTTACTCCGAATCCGGGCTCCAAAGGACGAAACTCAAACAGCCCTTCAAAGTCTGTTGCTTTTTGAAGAACGATTTTATCCGGTTTTTGAAATGTGAGTATTGACATTATGATTTATTTAGAGTTTAAAAATTTATTTTAATTTGTTTTAATTTTTGATTAAGTATTGAATGAACTCAATAATTATTTTGAGTACAATTCAACAATCAACTGCTCGTGAATATTTTCAGGAATTTGATCGCGCTCAGGCAATGCTAAAAATGTTCCTTCAAACTTATCACCGTTCCATTCTAACCATGCAAATTTTGAATCACGATTTGAAAGCGATGTAACTACAGCAGCATTCTCTTTTGTTTTTCCTTTTATCCCAACTACATCACCTGGTTTTAAAATGAATGATGGAACACTTGCTACTTTTCCGTTTACAGTAACATGTTTATGTGAAACAAGTTGACGTGCACCTCTGCGTGTATTGGTAATTCCCAAACGATAAACAGTATTATCTAAACGTGCCTCAAGCATCTTCATTAGATTTTCACCTGTTACACCTTTCTTTCTCGCTGCCTCGCCATAGAATCTTGCAAACTGGCGCTCTAACAATCCATAGATGAATTTCGCCTTTTGCTTTTCTTTTAACTGCTTGGCAAACTCAGTTGTTTGTTTTCTCTTCTTTGAGTTACCATGCATGCCAGGCGGATAATTTTTCTTATCCAATGCCTTGCTGAAACCTAAAATCGGTTCTCCAAACTTTCTTGAGATTTTAGATTTTGGACCGGTGTATCTTGCCATGTTTAATTAATTCTTGATTTATTATTTGTGACTGTTAATTGTAATGCTATTTGTGATTGTGATTTCTAAACCCTTCTTTTCTTTGGAGGACGACAACCATTGTGTGGCAATGGAGTGATGTCTCTGATAATTGTTACATCAATTCCTGAAGCGTTGATTGATCGAATGGCTGATTCTCGACCCGACCCCGGGCCTTTAACAAATACTTCAACCTTCTTTATTCCTGCATCAGAAGCAACCTTTGCTGCTGCTTGTGCTGCAACCTGAGCTGCATAAGGAGTGTTTTTCTTTGATCCCTTAAAACCAACTTTACCAGCAGATGACCATGAAATAGTTTGGCCGGTTTTATTGGTAAAAGTGATAATGATATTGTTAAAGCTTGCCTGTATATGAACCTGTCCTTCAGGTTCCGCTTTAACTGTTCTTTTCTTTGTTACTTTTTTTACTTCTGCCATTTTATTTTCTTTAGTCGGAAGTCCTTAGTCGGAAGTCCTTGGTTTATTTTTTATCCATCCCGTCCATTTTTTCTAAGGACTAAGGACTTACTACTTCTTCGCAGGTGTTTTCTTCTTACCTGCAACTGTCTTACGCTTTCCTTTTCTTGTCCGTGCATTTGTTTTTGAACGCTGGCCACGAACCGGCAATCCTTTACGATGGCGAATTCCGCGATAGCATCCTATGTCCATTAATCGCTTAATGTTCAATTGAATTTCTGAACGCAATGCACCTTCAACTTTCCAATCATTATTAATAATTGTTCTTATGTTATTAAGGTCATCATCATTCCAATCGCTAACCTTTTTTTCAAAAGGAACACCTGCCTGTTCTAATATTTTTTTTCCTGCCGATCGTCCAATTCCAAAGAGATAAGAAAGTCCTATATCACCTCTTTTATTTCTTGGTAAATCAACACCTGAGATTCGTGCCATGTTGGTAAATTATCTGTTTAACTTTTTTAATTAAAATTATTTTTTTGAGGAAATGAATTATCCCTGGCGCTGTTTATAGCGGGGATTCTTTTTGTTGATTACATAAAGCTTTCCTTTCCTTCTTACAATCTTGCATTCAGGACTTCTTTTTTTAATTGATGCTCTTACTCTCATTTCTTTAATCGTTAGCGGTTAGTAGTAATTGGTTCCTTTATTTATACCTGTATGTTATTCTTCCTCTTGTTAAATCATAAGGTGACATTTCTACTGCAACCTTATCGCCTGGCAAAATTCTTATATAGTTCATTCTCATTTTTCCTGAAATGGTGGCAATAATTTCATGATCATTTTCAAGGCGCACTCTAAACATTGCATTTGATAATGCTTCTGTAATTGTACCGTCTTGTTTGATCAGGTCTTGTTTTGCCATTTAAAAAAGAGGTGCAAATATCGTTTTTGTTTCTTGATTAAGCAACCACTCCGTATACCAATTCATCAATGAAATTAAATGTTGTTAAAATCTCGGTTCCATTCTTTGTTACAGCAATTGTGTGTTCGAAATGTGCTGAAGGTTTTTTGTCTTCAGTATAAATAGTCCACCCATCCTCAGCTTGCAACACATCCTTCTTTCCCATATTCACCATAGGTTCAATGGCGATTACTAAACCACTCTGAATCTTTGTTCCCGAACCTCGTTTGCCATAATTTGGTACTTGAGGATCTTCATGTAATTCTCTGCCCAAACCATGACCTACTAATTCCCTAACTACTGAATATCCATTCCTCTCAACGTGTTCCTGAACTGCTGATGCAATATCTCCTATTCTCAATCCTACTCTTGCCTTTTGAATCCCAAGATCAAGTGATTCTCTAGTGACCTGTAATAACTTTCTTTTCTCTTCTCCAATTTCACCTACAGGAAATGTAAATGCACTATCTCCAAAAAAGCCATTTAAAATTACGCCCCCATCTACAGAAACCAAATCACCTTCTTTCAATTCATACTTACCAGGAATACCATGTACTACTTGTTCGTTTACTGATATGCAAAATGAATTTGGAAAATCTTTATACCCCATAAATGCCGGGACTCCTCCGTGATCTCTTATAAATTCATCTCCTATTTTATCAATCTTTAAAGTGGTAATTCCCGGTCTTATTATTTTCCCTACTTCACCAAGTGCTTTACTTAATAATGTACAACTCTTTCGAATTGCTTCTATCTCTTCATTTGTCTTGTAATAAATCATTAAACATTTGCTGTTGTTCTTCCTTTTATGCGGCCCGTTTTCA
>JBKJNS010000002.1:0-5108 GCA_046593455.1 Chitinophagales bacterium
GTTTCGCTGCAACTTTTGCAATGGGATAACCTGTAGCTTTTGATGCAAGTGCTGATGAGCGCGACACACGTGGATTAATTTCCACTGCAATAATTTCTTCTGTTTCGGGATTGAGTGCGAACTGCACATTGCAACCACCTGCAAAATTCCCGAGTGCGCGCATCATGCGCATCGCCTGGTTGCGCATTGACTGATAAGCGGTATCACTCAACGTCATTGCAGGAGCGACAGTGATGGAATCCCCGGTATGAATTCCCATCGGGTCAAAGTTTTCAACTGTACAAATGATGACGACGTTATCATTTGAATCACGTAACAATTCTAATTCAAATTCTTTCCAACCCAAAACGGCTTTCTCAATCATTACCTCATGCACGGGCGATGCTTGCAATCCACGGTCTAATAATTCTTCAAAAGTTTCTTTGGTATGCACGAATGCGCCGCCACTTCCGCCTAATGTATATGAAGGACGAATCACTAATGGATAACCAATTTTTTGTGCGATCTCTTTTCCTTCGAGCATAGAGGATGCAACTTGTGATGGTGCAACAGCAATCCCGATTTCTCCCATGAGTTTTCTGAATATCTCGCGATCCTCAGCTCTGTCAATAGCTAAAATATCTACGCCAATCATTTTTACATTGTACTTCGTCCATACTCCTAATTCATCAGCTTCTTTAGCAAGGTTCAATGCAGTTTGTCCGCCCATGGTTGGTAGCACTGCATCAATGGGAATTCCTTTTTCAATTTGTTCTTCTAAAATTTGAATCATTGAAGCAACTTCAAGTGGTAACAGGTAAACGTGATCTGCAGTTACCGGATCAGTCATGATGGTTGCAGGATTGGAGTTGATGAGAGAAACACGAATGCCTTCCTCTCGTAAACTTCTGCTTGCCTGGCTTCCTGAATAATCAAACTCACAAGCTTGCCCGATAACGATTGGGCCCGAGCCGATGATGAGGACGTGTTGGATGGAATTATCTTTAGGCAATTGAAAAAGTTTTGAGTTTTGTCCCGAGTACTCGGGATTGGGTTAATAAAAATCCCGAAGCAATTTCGGGATCATTCATTTCACAAAATAAAAATGACTTTCCGTGCGTGCAGAAAGTCATTTTTTGATTTTGTTTCATCAAAGCCCAAAAGTAGTTAAGCAGATTTCATTTCAAGAAAAATTCTTTCAGAAAAAAATAATTGTGGAGAAGTTGTGAAAAGAAGAAGCCGCCCTTGCGAGGCCGCTTCTCACTTAGTATTGGGACTGAATTAATCTGCTTTAACAAAACGCTTTGAAATAACACCCGAATTGGTTCTGATGTTTACAATATACATTCCACCTGGTAAGCTTGCTGCATCAACTTGCAACAGATGACTGCCTTGTGAAAGATCGCCAAAAGATTTACTTGATAAGATATGACCAGTAAGATCTGCAATTTCAACTGTAACATTTTCATCAGCATTCAATGAAAGAGAAACAGTCATGTTTCCATTGGCAGGGTTTGGATAAACACCTGCACCTAAAATATTTGCTTTAGGATTATTGATTCCTATAATCACGGTTGCGAAATAATCTGATTGATTTCCGTTCAAAATTACATTTGCATCATAATCAATCAGCAATACAGAAGCTCTCATGTTTGCCGGATTAAATGTGGAGGGAATTTTCCATTTGAAGGTATAGCTGTAAGTAACCCCACCCTCAAGACTTGTAGGTAAACTTCCTGATGCTCCTTTGAATCCACCAATGATTTCACGAGCTACGTAATTGTAAACCATATCGGCAGCAGGAACAGGATTATCAAGATCTTCAAAGCCTCCCATTTGACCTGCACCACCGCCAGCATAATAATTTGCCTGATTGTAGCCCGATGCAGTACCTGTAACATTTTCTTCAGTTATGGCACAAGCGAGACGATAATTTCCGGTAAGTGGTGTTGCAAAAGTTACATCGGCAGTTACATAAAGCGAATCATTGCTTTCGATGTAATTAGGTGTAACAGCAATATCGGCATAACCGAAATCTCCGATGTATGAATCGTATGTTTTAAAAATTGCACTTGGGTCTCCTAATTCTTTACGGTCAGTAATAATGGTTGGGTAACCGGTGAATCCAGGGTAAGAACCAATACCATTATCATAAGTAACATCAGCCATCGGGTCACCGTTATGCACAGCAATAAGAATTGAAGTATTAGGGTTAACGTGATCTATAGAATCCATGTAAACAATTCCTCTTACGCACCAACCGCACCAGCTACCTGTTGCTTCTTCAACCACAACCTGATGTGTAGGGAAAAATGCTACACCATGAAATGAGGTTGATAGTTTATTGTTTGTTGCGTTCCCATCATTTGCTGATTCAATCCATGCAGTGAGAGTGTAATCACCAAATCCAATATTGTATGGAGTAGCATGAACAAAAGAATAGGAACCAAGACCCGGAATATTCAATCCTGTTTTTACATCTGCAAAAGTGTCAATTCCATCAGTGTAATAGATGGTAACATCATTTAATGTTTCATAACCATTATTAAAAATAATTCCTTCAACATTTACATTTCCTGAGATTGCGTATGAATTATCTACTGGCGAGATTTGGGTAATAGCGGGATCAATTGCAGTTAGAGGAACGTAAACTTCAAAATTATCTATTGCCCAACCCAAAGCGTTAAGGCCGCCATCGGTATAGTTAAGTTCAACCATAACATCATTCATACCTGCATAAGAAGAAAGATTCACGTATTGTGTAACCCAGTCTTCATTTCCGGTTAAAGTGTAAACAACAGTCCAGTTACTTCCACCATCGGTACTAACTTTTACATAAGCTTCTTCTTGCGAAGTAACATAGCCATGCAAAAAATAAGAATCAAACTTGAGGAATACATTGGTGTAAGCTGTAAAGTCCATGCTTTTTGTAATAAGCAGGTCTTCACTCTTGTTACACTTGCATTTGTCATCGTTGGTTGCAGTCATTTTTGTATGGGTAGGAATTGGGAAGTTGGTACTTTTTAAAAGATTATAAGCGCCGAATTTCCAACCACCATCACCTGCATCGGAAGTAATATCCCAACCACTGGGCAGTGTTGCACTTTCAAAATCTTCGAGCATAATTGTTTGAGCTGAAGCATTTCTGTTTTGGAAAAGAAGAAATGAAATTAAAGAAATAAGTAGTGTAAGTTTTTTCACTTTGTAAATTTTTTTGTGAGGAAAAATGAGGATGCTAAAATAACTTAATCTTTATAATTTCTTGTTTCAAAAAAAAGGAAGCCATCGCAAATTTGCAATGGCTTCTAAGATATCAAAATTGAAATTTAGTGTGCTACAACTATTTGCTGTGTGATAATTTGATCAGCAACTTTAATTTTTGCAGTATAGATACCACCTGTTAAGTTACTGGTTGGAATCGAAATTAACTGTTCGTTACTCAAATTATTATAAATCTTTGAGTAAACAATTTGTCCAATCGTGTTATAAACTTGAAGGGTAACATCATTTGCATGAGCCAATTTGATATCAATAACTGCAACATCATTCGCAGGATTAGGATATACAAATACTGAAGCATTTGCGGGCAAGTCATTAATTCCAGAAGTGAATTTCCATTCAGCATTGTTTGCATTTAGTACATCACCATTGTATTGCATAACCATTACAGCAACGTGCATTTGATTTACATTAACGGTTGATGGAACAGTGTAAGTGAAAGTATGTGTATAGGAATTTCCGCTTGTTATTGTTGATGGAAGACTTCCTGCTTGGCCATCAAAACCGCCAAGCAATTCTCTTCCAACGTGATCATAATACATGCTTGTTGCAGGAACAGGGCTTGATAAGTCTTCATAACCACCCATTGGTCCATTTCCGCCACCCGAATAATAATTGGTTTGTTTGTAACCGCTGCTTGTACCATGAACACTGTCTTCAACAATAACAACATTAAAACGATAGTCACCTGAAAGTGATGCTGAAAAATCACCTTTGGCAACAACGGTTAAAAGTTTCGAAGTTGCATCATATTCTGCATCTGCTGTAACAATTACTACAGGAGCCTGAGTAACATTGTTAATGAAATCAACTTCAAGTTCGCTTGGATCAACGATATAGCTTCTGTCAATAATCACACTTGGGTATCCCTGAAATCCCGGAAAAGATCCGATGCCATTATCATAGTCAGAATTAGCCATTGGGTCACCATTATGAACTGCAATGCCAACAAATTGATCGGGATAGGTTGCTTGCATGTAATCCATAAATACAACACCTCTTACACACCATCCGCACCATGTGCCCGTTGCCTCTTCAGCTAAATATTTTTTATCAGGATTTAACTTAACACCTTCCACACTATAAGATTCTGAGTTATTATTTGCGTCAATTTCAATTGCACCATTGTTTACATTAGAAACTGTTAAAGTCACAGTGTTGTCGCCCGATAAAGTCATGTATTGTTCAGCGGTAGTAATCTCATAAGTTGTTAATGCAGGAATGGATAAACCTGAGAATGATTGCAAGTGAGTATTGACACCGTCAGTCCATGAAATGTCAAATGAGGTAATTGTTTCAGTTCCTGCATTGCTGATTTCACAATTAACATTTAGCGGAGCATCAACAATGTAAGTTGAATATCCAACAAAGGTTGGGGTAGGGTCAATTTTTCCAACCAAAACCGAAACAACATTTACATCGACACCCGGAACAGGAGAATAAACCGTAAAGTTGTCTACTGCACTTCCATAAGCCCACCCACCACCATCATCATAATGCAAAGCAACTTTAACGTTTGATTGACCTGCATATGCTGTTAGGTTTACGTAAACTGTATTCCATGCACCTGCACCGGGAAGGGTGTAAACAATTGTCCACGAATTGCCACCATCAGTGCTTACTTTCACATATGTTTCTTCCTGTGAATCGTAATAAGCACGAAAGAAATAAGAATCAAAACTCAGAAATATATTTGAATAGCCGGTAAAATCCATTGCCGAAGTAGTGAGAAAATCCTGAGATTTATCACAGTTGCATGCATCATCATTTGTTGCTGTAAATTTTGTATGTGATGGAATTGGAAATGAAGTGCTTTGGAGATCGGTATTGATACCAAAGAGCCAGCCACC
>JBKJNS010000439.1:0-2609 GCA_046593455.1 Chitinophagales bacterium
AATTTTTACCGACATCGAAAAAGATTTCAGTGCACGCGGTTTGGAACTACAACAATTACTCGTGCGCAACATTACTTTGCCTGCATCAGTACAGCAAGCAATTGAAGAAAAAATTAATGCAGAACAGGCAGCACAGAAAATGGAATTCGTTTTACAAAAAGAAAAACAGGAAGCTGAACGCAAACGTGTGGAAGCACAAGGCATCAGCGATTACCAGCGCATTGTGAGTTTAACACTCACACAAAATCAATTGCAATATGAGATGATAAAAGCATACAAAGAATTGGCACTCTCAAGCAATGGAAAAGTTTTGATTATGGGAGATATGAAGGGCGGGGTGCCGATTATTTTAGATGGGAAATAAATTCCCAAGGGATTAAACAGTTAATTTCCTTTTGCGCGAGACCAGCGGAAATTTATTTTTTTTCTTATCAGCCGCTATTGCTGCCTTAAAAATTTTACGATCTTCTTCAGTGAGCTGCCGGGGAATTATCAACTCACCAAGTTCATCGTTGGTATATTCTTTCTTAAGTTTCTTCATAGTACAAATCTACCAATTTTTTAGCTTCAATTGTATTGATAAACATTCTTTGACTCGATCCGATCTGCTGCGCATTGAAGCGATTACGATAAAAATGAGTGAGTTCTGATTTTGCAAAGAAGGAAATAAAACCATTATGACCCAAGTCAAAGGAATTCTTGCAGCAAAATGCAAAAGACACTTCCAGAATTCCTTCATACACTTTAAATTTTCTAAAATTTGCCCGCTCAATTTTTGAAACATATACAAAACCATCATCATCCTGAAAACTAAGAAACGCTTGAATAATTTTAGGATTTTCTTCAGTTGTTAATTTAAAAACTTTATAGCGATTGAATTCTTCTTTCCAATTAAATTCAAAATTTGGCTTATCGCCAATGATGTCTGCCCGATTAGCTTTTTTTATTGAACATTTCACTCTTTCTCCAGTAAAAACGTTTATGATCTTCATAAGCGAAATTTATGAAATAATTTTTTCATGCCACCCCATAAAGCGCAACTTTCTTTTCCCCTATTTTCGCGACTCATTTTTAAAAGGAGATTTTAGTTGGTGATGAAAGGATATACAGTAGAAGAAATTGCAAAAATCATTCGCGGAAAATTTTTGCAAAAAACAGATACCCCATTAATAGAGCATCTTACACTTGACAGCCGCAAGCTGAGTTATACTGATCAGTCAATTTTTTTCGCAATAAAAGGCTCGCGCCGCGACGGGCATCAGTTCATCAATGAATTGTACGAGAAAGGCGTTCGCAATTTTGTGGTGAGTGATGAAGTAACAGCATTGCCAAATGCAAATGTGATTAAGGTAAAAGATACTGTAACTGCACTGCAGCTTCTTGCCGCCCACCGCCGAAAACAATTTAAGAACTTGCCTGACGGCAGTCAAGTTCCTGTTATAGGAATCACCGGTAGCAACGGAAAAACAATTGTAAAGGAATGGCTCAATCAATTGCTCTCACCCGATTACAATATTGTCCGCAGTCCTAAAAGTTATAACTCACAAATTGGTGTGCCGCTCAGCGTGTGGCAGATGGAAGATTTTCATAACCTCGCAATTTTCGAAGCAGGCATTTCGCAGCCCGATGAAATGGACCGGCTTGCAAAAGTGATTCAGCCCACCATAGGGATTTTCACCAACATTGGTAAAGCGCATACTGAAGGTTTCCTCAACATCAGGCAAAAAGTAAATGAGAAACTCAGGCTGTTTGCGCATGCTGACATCATTATCTTTTGCCGTGATTATCTCGACATCAATGAATGTATTTCTTCCTTCAGGGCACAAATGAAAAAATCGGATGTTGAATTCGATGGCTTCAAAACTTTTTCGTGGTCAAAAGAAAGCGCCGATGCTGATGTGCTGGTAAAATCAATTGAAAAAAATTCTTCACTCACCAAAATTATTTTAGAACAGAAGGAAGAAACTTTAGAATTCACCATTCCATTAATTGATGATGCATCAATAGAAAATGCAATCAACTGCTGGATGCTGATGCGTTACCTGCAAATTGATCCTGAAATAATCAAGCAGCGCATTTCTGATTTGCATTCAGTTGCCATGCGGTTGGAAATGAATGATGCCATCAACAATTGCTCACTCATTAACGACAGCTACAACTCAGATCTTAATTCTCTCTCAATTGCATTGGATTTTTTAATGCAGCAGAAACAGCACGTAGTAAAGACTGTAATTCTATCTGACATTTTACAGAGCGGAATGAATGATGTTAAACTTTACAATGATGTAAATGATCTGTTGCTTTCGAAAGGCATCAACAGAATGTTTGCAATCGGAAATGCAATTTCAAAACAATCACCACTGTTTGCAAAAAATGAGAAGTTAGAAGCAAGATTTTTTTCTTCCACCGAAAATTTCTTAGAATCATTTTCAAATGATTGGTTTCACAACGAAACAATCTTGCTCAAAGGCGCGCGCTCATTTGAGTTTGAGCGCATAGGAAAAAGATTAGAGCAGAAAGCGCATGAAACAATTTTAGAAATTGATTTAAATGCGCTTACTCAAAACCTTTCGGTTTACCAATCACTATTAAAACCAACAGTGAAAACA
>JBKJNS010000077.1:0-6263 GCA_046593455.1 Chitinophagales bacterium
TCTCTCACAATTTGCCGAGATGATCAATTACCTGTTAAAAAACCCTACTGTATTAGCATAATCCATTATGGCAACTGCACCATTCAAATTTCTTGATTCCTACACCAGCGATGATGGCGATATTTTTTTCGGGAGGGAAAAAGAAATTGAAGAACTCTACTTTAAAATTTTAGATGGCAACCTGCTCATTGTTTACGGCTCAAGCGGAACAGGCAAAACAAGTTTAATTCAATGCGGGCTTGCAGGAAAATTTCAAGCAGCCGATTGGATGCCGGTGATTATTCGCAGAGGAGAAAACATAAACGATTCGATCAAAAAAGCTTTTCAAAATTTTGCAATTACTCCGCTAAATGAAAAACAATCTTTAACACACCGCATAAAATCTGTTTACCTCGATTATTTTAAACCCATCTATTTATTGTTTGATCAGTTCGAAGAGTTATTCATCTTCGGCAGTGACGATGAGATTGAAAAATTTATTACAGATCTCACTACTGCATTGAATGCAGGGCTAAGTTGCAAATTCATCTTTATCATTCGCGGCGAATACCTCGAAAACATTGCAAGCTTTGAAGAAAGCATTCCTGATTTTTTTAATAACCGCATTCGCATTGAACGCATGACGAGGAAGAATGCATTGCAGGTAATTACCGAACCATGCAAACTTTTTAACATCGCTGTAGAAAATGATTTTGCCGATAAAGTATTGGATAGATTGGGAAATGAAAAAGCCACAGTAGAACTCACTTACCTACAGGTTTATCTCGATAAGCTTTACAAAAAAGCGGTTGCAATTAATCCGGCGCATCCAACATTCGACGAAGCACTGCTTGAAGGTGCCGGGCAAATTGATGATGTGCTTGCCGGATTTTTGGATGAGCAAATTGCAAAAACAAAAAACCCCGAGAACGCGCTTGCCATTTTAAAATCATTTGTATCGGGCGAGGGAACCAAAAAGCAGTTGACAGTTCCTGAGGCAATGGATTTTACAAAAGCACTTGGAAAAAATTTATCGCTTGAAACAGTGGAGAACGACATCAGGCAATTTGTTGACCTGCGCATTCTAAAAGATCAGGATGAAAACGGAAAGTATGAGCTGCGGCACGATGCGCTTGCAGGAAAAATTTATGAGCAAATAACATTGGGTGAAAAAGAATTGCTCGAGGTGCGGCAGTTTTTAATCAACCGTTTTGCCGATTATCAAAAGCGTAACATACTTCTTACCGATGCCGATCTGCTTTTCATTTCACCCTATGAGAATAAACTTTTTTTGAATGAAGAACAAAAACAGTTTATTGAAAAGAGCAAACGCATTGCGCGGCAAAAAAGAAATCGCCGCCGAAATATTGCTATTGGATTTGCGATCGGGTTAATCATTGTTCTGTTTGGCTTCACGCTGTTTGCAGTCAAACAAAGAAATGAAGCCATTGCCCAAACAAAAATTGCAGAACAAAAAACACAGGAAGCAATCAATCAAAAAGAACTCGCCGAAAAATCAAATGAGATTGCGATGAACGCTTCGAAGCAGGCGCTCGATGCAAAACAATTTGCAGAGTTGCAATCACAAATTGCCGGCGCACAAACTAAAATTGCTGAGCAGCAGGCATTGAAAGCAGAAGAGCAATCTCAGTTTGCTACAACACAACAAACAATTGCACAGCATGAAAAACAAGTGGCTGAACAAAAAAGCAAAGAAGCACTGCAACAAAAACAAGAAGCAGATTCGGCGAAGACCGAAGCAACCCGTTTAAAATTACTTGCACTAAGTCAAACACTTGCTTTTAAATCACTGCAATCAAATAACGACAAACAACTTTCGGCGCTGTTGGCTTATCAAGCATTTGAGTTAAGCGCAAATAATGGCGGCAACACAAAAGATCCGCAACTGTATTCTGCACTGTATGAAAATCTTAAAATTATTGACCCTGCATTTCAACCCATTGTGATTAAGCAGAAAAGTGAAATCAAAGCAATGGGTCTTTCAGGTTCAAATCAAAAAATAATTGTGCAAACTGTTGACGGATTATTGACAAGCTATTCTGCTGCTGATTATTCATTCCAAAACACCAATAGAATTTCGGGTAATCACGCACCTTTAAATACAAGTTATATAAGTGCAACCGGAAAATTTGCAATAACAGCTTATGATGATAATTCAATTATCAATTACAATATTGAAAACAGCAGCGGTTCTACGTTACTGATTGGGCATGAAGGATTGGTAAGAGCCGCTTCTTTCTCAAATGACGGAAATGTTTTTGCAACGGGCGGGCGTGACAGCACGGTAATTATTTGGAAAAACAATTTCGTTCAAAACAAAATTCATTTTGATTCACGCATTAAAGCACTTTCAATGTCCAGTGATAATAATTCAATTGCTGTTGGATGTGAAGACGGAAATATGTATCTGCTGAATATTTCTACAGGAAATAAAAAACAGATAGGAAGTAATGCACCGGCAAGAATTCAATCTGTTGCTGCAAGCAAGCAAGGAAATTATTTTGCGTTCGGAAGTTCAAACAGTACCATCAACATATATCGCACAGGCGGAACACCATTCAAAACAATTGCAGACAATACCGGCAGCATTGATTTTATAGCAATCGATGAAAACCTGAAAGTGCTCGTAACTGCTTCAAGCAATAAAATCATACATGTTTACAGCTTAAATGATCTGGCTCTTAAACCAATTGTGATAAAAGACATCGCAAGCGCGATCTCTTCTCTTGTGCTTTCTGCCAGTGGGAATATATTAATCTCCTGTGCTGATAACAGTGTAAGGGAATACAAAATTGCTCCGGAACATTTGCAGAGTACGCTTCTTGAATTCATTACCCGAAATTTTAGTATTGATGAATGGAATACATATATTGGAAGTGATGTTCCTTACCAAAAAAACAAACCCGAATAAATAAAAGAAAGTCGGCAATGTTGAATTTTATGGTTCAATCCCTGAATTCAGGGATATTCATTTTCACTGAATTCAGGGACTCACTCAATAGAAATGAAATGTGATTTTTGCAGAGAAAGAATTGAATAACCGCTAACAATAATTAATTTTTACTTTTAGGTGGGAAATAAAAACACAATGAGTAAAAACATTTGTTGAAAGCAACATTTCATTCTTCAATATTTTTTATTGATCATTAATAAAATCTGCAACATGAAATTTTACAAACTTATTCCCTTATTGCTATTGCTCAGCGTTATTGCAGCAGCACAAACTGATACCTGCATTACAAATTTAAAAAATGCAAGTAACAATTATGATTATGGAAACTATGATTTTTCCATCTCGGTTTTAAATGCAACTATAAAAGGATGCAATCTTTCAAAGGCAGAACTTATTCAAGCAAATAAGCTTTTGCTGTTGTGCTACCTTAGAATTGATAACCTTGAAGCAGCCAATGAAACGGCGAATGCAATTATGAAAATTGACCCCACTTACATGCCCGATAAATTTAGGGATGACCCCAATCTTACTGCGCTGTTTGAAAAATTTAAACCACAACCAACCATGGCAATCTCAATTAGCGGTGGATTAAATTTTCCTGTAATTAAAGTGGAGAAAACTTATTCGGTGGTGCATGCCGATGATGCACCCGGGCTTGCATACTATGAAGCAACGCTTGGCTATCAAATCAAAGCAGGTTTAGAAAAACGGCTATATCAAAATTTGTGGCTTGAAGCAAATTTTGAATTCCGAAATACCGGATACAAGCATACACTCGACAGCGTGCAGGGCAGCACCATTTATTACAGTGAGAAACTTAACTACTTTGATTTTCCGGTTACTGCAAAATATTATTTTTTGAACGGAAGCATAAAACCTTATCTGCAGGCAGGGGTAGATTTTTCTTTTCTTGCCCGTTCTCTTGGCACAACAAATCGCGAAGGCGAAATGGATTTGGTTGACAGAACTTCTTTGAGAAATAATTTTACACTTGGATTAACAGGCGCAGCCGGCATCAGCTATTCAATAAAATCATTCCGGCTATTTGGAAATTTTTCTTACACTTATTTTTCAGATCTGGTGAACAAAGAAGGAACACGCTATGCCGATGAAATTAATCTTTACAAATACTATTACGTTGATGATGATTTTAGAATGAACAATATTCAAGTTAATGTGGGGTTGCTATACAATCTCACATACAAGCGAACAAAACTAAAATAGAAGAATGATAAGGAGTCATGTTCTCATTAAGGTTTTTCTGTTGTCGGGGATATTTTTTTCATGCACTAAAATTGTTGACCTGCAACATGCCGGCGATGCGCAATGGATTCAGGTTGTTACCGATTCATCCGTAACTTATACAGGTAAAATAAGAGCTGACGCAAGTGATAATTTGTATTGTTCATACAATTATAAAGATGAAAAAATCAGCGACAGCTCCGGAATTCTTAAACTTGATGCCAATGGCAATTTGGTATGGAGAATACAATATGATGCAATTAGCATTTTTGATTTTCTGGTATTAACAAGCGGCCAAATAATTATTGCATCATCAAAAGATTCTACGGTCACAATTTATTCTGTTCCAACCGATAGCGGTGCCACAACTAAAATTGGGTCAACTCAATTACCAATTGTAGGTAAACCTATTTCGGGTGTATCAGCTATGAAAATATTTGAGAGTGACGGGGGCTATAATCTTAGCGGCACCATTAGTTTGGATCCAAAAAAATCTAAAATAATTAGTGCCGCAGGATTTCAAATGCAAATCACCAATTCGGTTGATGATGTTTGGAAACACGCTTACTATTTTTCTAATGCAGATACCGTTCATACTGCAACCTCAATTACGGGATGTGCAAAGAAAAGTGATGGGTATCTTTTATTCGGAAATTGCCAGGATGTTTTTCCGGCTGTTAGCAGATTTTTTGTTATGAATTGTAATTCGACAGGGGATTCGCTTTATACAACATTCTACCCAACAAGTACCTACGATGCAGATGCTGATACTTTTGGCGGTTATTATTGCGGCACTTCAGATATATTGAAATCGGGTGAAAATTATTTTGGTTGCGCATTTAATGTTCTTTACAACACTGCCGGGCAGGTTCCGGTTCCGGTTTATAACAATGATGATAACAGCGCGCGTGTTTTTAAATTTGACGCTAATGGAAATATTTCATCTCGTGATAGTTTTAAATTCGACTTTCAAAATCAGGTTGCAGATTTTATTGTAAAGGATGATGGCGGATTGCTGATTGGTTTAAACCCAAACAAGCTTGGCAACTTTTCAATCGTTGGGAAAAGAAATTCTTTTGTTGCCAACTTAGATGCAAACCTTAAACTTCAATCTGCACAATACCTGCAAACACAATTCACTGATTACTTAGGTGCGTTATGTAAAATGAAAAACGGTTATGCAGTTGAGAGTATGATTCAAAGTTTTGGAAAAGAACATTACCGGCTTGAAATAATTAAAACCGACGAGAACGGAAATTTTTAAATCATGAAGCAATTCATAAAGCCACTGATTTTTGTCTTGATTCTGTTTGCATCAACAGGATGCAAAAAAAATTTGACGACCTCGCCACAAGATGTTTTCGTAAAATATTTTCAGAACGACAGCAGCTACAAAACCAACGGATGTTTTCAATTGCACGATAGTTCTTATATTATATATGGAACCGATCCCGACAACAATGCAGCGTTGCCATTGATTATTAAACTCGATCAAAGCGGTAAAATTATTCGCACGGCAAAACTTTCGGTTCAATTTAATTTGCTCAGCATAAAACCCACACTTGACGGAACGGGAATGCTTGCTGTGGGTGAACAAAATCTTAATTCGATAACAAAGAATTACGACATCAATGTTTGCAAACTCAACAATGATCTTGACACCATTTGGTGCGCGCAATTTCATTCTATTGACACCGCAGTTTTTGCAACCTCCGATTACTTACCGGATTTTGTTGAGGATCCAAGCAATGGCAACTTTGTAATATGTAGTAGCTGGAAGCCTGATGCTTATTTTAGGCCGCTTGTTTTAAAAATTAGTGGCGATGGCAGCAACCCGCAATTCATATATTATGATACGCTGAAGTTTCAGACAATTTATCGCCCCGCAGCGATCGCACTGTCAGGAGATGGTTATGCCATTACCGGGGCGGCCTATTCGAAGACCGGAAATAAAGGAACATTTATTATGAACCTCGATGAGTCGCTTACGAATAAATGGGATACCATTTTTTACGATCAACCCGAACTTTCATCAGTGAATATAACTGAAGATGAAAATGGCTTAAAT
>JBKJNS010000410.1:0-2669 GCA_046593455.1 Chitinophagales bacterium
CAATGTACAGGATGTTACTGCTCCTGTGATTGCTGCATTGCCTGCTGCTTCAACGATCAACTGCCCTGCTACTCCAAACTTTGCAACTGCAACTGCTACCGATGCATGTGGTTCGGCATTCACACTTACTTCGAACGATGTTACTACCAATGGTGCTTGTGCAGATTCCTATTCTGTAACCAGAACATGGGCTGCTACTGATGGTTGTGGTAACTCATCTACTGCTTCGCAAACAATCACTGTGCAGGATGTTACTGCTCCTGTAATTGCTGCTTTGCCCGGTGCTACTACGATCAACTGCCCTGCAACTCCAAGCTTTGCTGTTGCAACTGCTACCGATGCTTGTGGTTCTTCATTCACACTTACTTCTGCTGATGTAACTACTGCAGGTTCATGTGCAGGTAATTATTCAGTTACAAGAACATGGACAGCAACTGATGGTTGCGGTAACGTTTCTACTGCATCACAAACAATCAGCGTTCAGGATATTACTGCACCAACTGCAATTTGCCAACCTGTTACTGTTACTTTAAACAATGCAGGCTCTGCAACTATTACTGCTTCGCAGGTTAACAACGGATCAAATGATGCTTGCAGCTCGGTAACTATTTCGGCTTCGCCTTTAACTTTCAACTGTACTAACATTGGCGCTAACAACGTAACACTTACTGTTACCGACTTGTGCGGTAATGTATCAACCTGCGTTGCTGTTGTTACTGTGCTCGGTCCTATTTCACTTACCACAAGCCAGATTGATGTTAAGTGTAGAAACCAATCTACCGGTAAAGCAACTGTAACTGCAAGTGGCGGAACTGCTCCTTATACTTACTTATGGAGCAATGGTAAAACAACTGCCACTGTTTCTTTACTTGCTGCCGGCACTTATACAGTAACTGTAACTGATGCAAATGGCTGCAAGGCGAGTACTTCAGTTACCATTACCCAACCTGCTACTTCGCTTACTGTAAGCATTACCGGCACATTCAGTGGTGGTACTTTAACTGCAACTGCATCGGGTGGAACACCTGCTTATTCTTACTTGTGGAACACCGGTGCAACTTCTGCTTGCATAGGAACCTGCAATGGCGTACCTCTTGTACATGCTACTTATACTGTAACTGTAACCGATGCAAATGGCTGTAAAGCTGCTTCGAGTAAAACTATTAAACTCGGTGATGCTCAAGATGCGGAAGCCGATGTTTTCGATGTTAATCTGTATCCTAACCCTGCTGCCGATCAGGTGATTCTTGAATTTACTACACTTGAAGCCGGCAGATTCGATGTTCGTTTCACCGATGTTTCGGGGCGCATGTTGTTCAATGATTATGGTGAGGCAATTGAAGGAAGCAATACACTGCATTATGATTTGAGTTCGTATGCTTCGGGCACTTACTTCTTTACCCTTATTGATGGCGACAAGTCGAAAGTGATGAAGGTGATCGTTCAGAAATAGATTCTTTCCTTAAGGAGGGCAGCATTCACGCTGCCCTTCATTTAAGGAATTTCATTTCCTAAAATAATCTGTTGCAATTCATGTTACCCAATCAAAGATTGAAAATAGGATTAGGATCACACACCACTTTTTTAAAGGTGGTGTTTGCAGTTGGTTTGCTTTTGCTTTTCTTTTCAAAAACCAATGCACAATGCAACTTTGAAGTTAATGCAGGCCCCGGCATTGATGTGTGCAACGGCGGTCAGGTGAACATGTTTGGCAAAATTGGCGGCGATGCCACCACTGCTTTTTGGCGCGGCGGCAAAGGAACTTTTACCCCCGACCGCAATGCTCTCGAAGTCCATTACACCCCCGACCCCGGCGAAACAGGCACCACGGTTTTTTTAATGCTTATTGCAAGCAACCCCGCAATGCCCAACTGCCAGCCGCAGCGCGACGAAATTAAAATTGTGGTGAACGAAGAAGTGCATGCCAACGCAGGCGGCAACAAAAGCACTTGCACTGCCGACCCAGTGCAAATGAACGGAACAGTTAAAGGCCACGCCAAGCAAAACATTTGGCTCACCAACGGCAACGGAAAATTTGATAACCCTTACCATGCCGATGCCCTCTATTACCCGAGCGAAGCGGATATTAAAACCGGCGCCCTCAGTTTAGAGTTTGTGGCCGTGCCCTTTGGCGTTTGCGACAACGATACCGACCGCATTATACTCACCATTGATAAAACATTTGGCGCCACCACCGAAACCGATATCAAAAGCATTGCTTACAACAATGTGCCTTTGAAACTGAATGTTACCGGCAGCGCCTCCAGCATTTTGTGGACTACCGGCGGCAACGGAAAATTTGAAAATGCCGCTGCGCCCGAAACCACTTACAACCCAAGTGGTGCCGATATTAAAAGCGGTAAAGTTTTATTGCATGTAAAAGCGATGGCTGCCAGCGGTAAGTGCAGCGTGGAGCGCGATGTGGTGCTGAATATTGCCGCTAAGAACGGCGGAACAGTGGGAGAGAAATAATTAGCAATTAGGAATTAAGAATTAGGAATTAGGAATTGGGAGTTTGGGACGAGGAAGCAGAACAAAGGAATGTGAATTTGGAGTTGAGAGATGCCGATTATATGTAAAGAGATACCAATTTGGAGTTAACGAATGCGGATTTGGAGCTAAGAGATGGAAATTATGACTTAAGGGAAGGCAATTATGACTTGACAGAT
>JBKJNS010000455.1:0-6624 GCA_046593455.1 Chitinophagales bacterium
CTTTCGCTCAGACACCAACAGTGTATCGCTGATGTCGAGTAATCATCGTTTAGGGCGTGGACTACCAGGGTATCTAATCCTGTTTGATCCCCACGCTTTCGTGCCTCAGCGTCAATAGTGGCTTAGCGAACTGCCTTCGCAATTGGTATTCTGTGTCATATCTAAGCATTTCACCGCTACATGACACATTCTATCCGCCTCAACCATATTCAAGATTAATAGTATCAACGGCAGTTCCCTCGTTAAGCGAGAGTATTTCACCGCTGACTTACCAATCCGCCTACGCACCCTTTAAACCGAGTAAATCCGGATAACGCTTGCACCCTCCGTATTACCGCGGCTGCTGGCACGGAGTTAGCCGGTGCTTATTCATCTATTACCTTCAAACCCAATAGAAATCGGGCGTTTATTCATAGATAAAAGAAGTTTACAACCCAGAGGGCCTTCATCCTTCACGCGGCATGGCTGGTTCAGACTTTCGTCCATTGACCAATATTCCTTACTGCTGCCTCCCGTAGGAGTCGGGCCCGTATCTCAGTGCCCGTGTGGCTGGTCGTGCTCTCACACCAGCTACTGATCGTTGCCTTGGTAGGCCGTTACCCTACCAACTAGCTAATCAGGCGCACGCCTATCTCAAACTGATGAATCTTTAATTGTGATCAGATGCCTTTTCACAGTATTATGGGGAATTAGCTCCGCTTTCGCGGAGTTGTGCCCCGGTTTGAGGGAAGTTGCGTACGCGTTCCTCACCCGTCTGCCACTCGTCAGCATGTATTGCTACACCTGTTACCGTTCGACTTGCATGTATTAAGCCTGCCGCTAGCGTTCATCCTGAGCCAGGATCAAACTCTCCGTTGTAAAAAATTATTCGCGTTGTACATTTACCTTTAATTTGGCTTTAGTTATATGCTTCCAATACTTCAAAGAACGTTACTCAATTTTAAGTTTAAGCCTTAAAACAAGAGATGTTAAAGAGGAAAGATTACTCTTTCAATTTAATAATTTACTGTGGGATTTTAATCGTGCTTTTTCAAAAGCGGAGTGCAAATGTAATGTCTGAATTGGAATTCGCAAACTTGGTATCAAGATTTTTTTGTTTTTCAGGAAAAACATCATGGATAATCATAATATTTTGTCTATGAAAAAATGATTGCACAAGACAATTAGAAACTTTTTAAAAATAATTTATTTTCGACTTATTTATTGCCTCAATTTGAATTAACTCTCGGCAGTTCCAATGCTTTTTAATCTTTAATTAATTCCATCTTTTTTGTTGAAACTGCATTACCATCTATTATTAATGAATAATAATAAACACCTGCAGCAAGTTCGCCCCCGTTAATTTGAAATTGAGTACTTCCAGTTTGGTTGATCTTGAATTCTTTCAATGTTGTTCCCTGAATATTTGAAATTATCAATTGGGCACTGGAAATATTTGAAGGAAGAAAAACATTTATGAGGGTATTCTTATTAAATGGATTGGGATTATTCTGTTCAAGTGATGCCAAGGTGCCTGGAGAAGAAATATTAGATGGAGTTTCCAAAAAATTTGATTTGGCAGAACAACAATCGTTAATGGATTGCTCTAAATGAAGCATTAAATTTTTCATATCAGCAACCTGATTTTTCAAATCATCAATCTCTGTGTTTTGTGCTGCAAGATTTTTTTTCAGCAATTCATTTTCCTTATTCAAAGCCTGAATACCAATTAGTGCAATACCTGCAGGATCTACAGTTGAAATGGATTGTGCATCATTTCCAACATTAAATGCAGCGTAAAAATCTTCAGCTATTGGGCCAATGTGATATTCATTTTCAGTTCCCTTATACTTCCATTTACTTATCTCCAATTCATTTATTTTATAAAGTATTTCTTGTTTATCAAGGACTGAAAAATCTTCCTTTAATGAACGACT
The DNA here is from genome assembly GCA_046593455.1 of Chitinophagales bacterium. GTDB lineage: Bacteria > Bacteroidota > Bacteroidia > Chitinophagales > UBA10324 > JAJAYG01. The sequence continues at coordinate 1,917 of JBKJNS010000455.1, forward strand.
GCTTGTATTGGTCCAAGTGCCACCAGTTGTACAATATGCACCATTGCCATTTGAAGCAGATGTACCAACGATTAGGGCTTTGTTTGCTGACTGATTTGCCCCAAAGCCCCAAAAGGTAACACTGCCATTTCCAAAACGCATTGAATTGCTTGTTGTAACAACTGTACTATAACCAATCGCTGTTGCATTAGTAAGGTTGATACCGGAAGCATCGGCAAGGCTTCCAACAAAAGTATTTTGACTTCCGGTTGTAACCGTAATACCACCATGATATCCAATGAAACAATTATTTGAGCCTGTAGTATTTGCATATCCTGCGGATGCACCAAATGCAACATTTTGGCCGCTGCCACCATTATTGAATGATAGTGCAGAATCACCAACTGCTGTTAAATAATTAAGTGATGTATTGGAATACAAAACATGATTACCGATTCCTGTATTGTTGCTACCATTGATCAGGTTCACCATTGACGATTTACCAATGCTGATGTTGGTGTTACCGATGGTACTATGTTCCATTGCGGAAGCACCTATGGCAACATTTGCATCGCCAAGCGTATTACTAAATAGCGCATGCCCGCCAATTGCGGTATTCACTTTGCCGGTCGTATTAGAGTGCATCGTGTAAGCACCAACAGCAGTATTCTTGGATCCGCTTGTGTTTGAATAGAGTGCTCCATCTCCAAGAGCAGTATTCACATATCCGTCAACATTTGAAAACATAGCAGAATCCCCAATTGCAGTATTGATGTAGCCAATAGTATTTGAATAAAGCGAATGGTTACCAAGTGCTGAATTATTATAACCGGTTGTGTTAGATGCTCCGCTTTCATTTCCCAAAAAAGTATTATCAATGCCTGAAGTATTATTTATTCCGCTTGAGAAACCAAAGAAACTATTAGTGCCTGAATTATTCATTATCCTTTTATTGCCCGAATAAACATCACCACCTAAATAAATGTTACGCCAATTCAATGAAGATGAACCAAGATCGAAAGCATTATTTGTATTTGAAATTAGTGATTGATTAATTGAGGTTCCAGAAAGATTTGAGAGACTCACATTCGCATCATCCAAAGCATTTTGATCACCAAGGTTAGAAATTATGTTTCCCGAAATCGAAATTCCTGCTCCGCCTATGTAGGAAATAAATGCTGTACTCTGAACAGATTCATCTGCGAAAATCAAATTATTTGCATAGAGATTATTCCATTTCAGCAAGCCACTTCCTAAATTAATTGTTCCGCTTGCAACAGGAAGTAAATCTACCGGAACAGCAGTTGGCGCAGTTAAATTGTTCAACGATTTATTTGCACTCTTGGGTGCTATGGCAGACCATGCCCCATCGTAATAATAAAAACCTGAAGAATTATTCGTTTGATAAATCAGCAATCCCGAAACGGGTGCTACAATTGCATCGCGTTGCGTTTTCGTCATTCTTGGAATCAGCACTCCTTGAGTTGTGGATTTAATTTCAAGAATTGAAGAAGCTGATGGCGCTGTTGTTCCAATACCTACACTACCGGTTGAAGGAAAAGTGTTTTGGGCCGAAGAACAAAAAGCAATAAGCATTAACGCGAAGAATAATTGTTTTTTCATAATCATGTTTTTTTGAAGCGAAAATTATTTTGTGAATTTAGTGTACTCTAAAACAAATATTGGAAAGGAAGGGAAAATTAGAATTCATTTTATGAAAGTAAATTAATTTCTTTCGACTACTCTTCATTTTCATTAGACAAAAACAGAACTTCCGTTTTTATTTCCTTCTACATTTGCGCGCTTAACAAACCCACTATGAAATTTTTCAGGAAAATAATTTTATCATTTTTTATTCTTCAAACTGTTTTCAATTTATCAAATGCGCAAGAGGCAAAACTTTTTCGTTTCCCTACTGTGTATGATAACAGAATTGTTTTCTCCTATGCAGGAGATTTGTATCAGGTTTCAACTTCAGGCGGCACAGCACGCAAACTCACCAATGATGTGGGTTATGAAATGTTCAGTCGTTTTTCTCCCGATGGAAAACAAATCGCTTTTACAGGGCAGTATGATGGAAATACTGAAGTGTATTTAATTCCATCTGATGGTGGCATTCCTAAAAGATTAACCTACACTGCAACACTTGGCAGAGATGCAATCAGCGATCGCATGGGACCAAATAATTTAGTGATGACATGGAAAGACAATGAGCATATTATTTATCGCTCACGCAAACAATCATTCAATGATTTTAAAGGGCAACTTTTTATTGCCGGTGTAAAAGGAGGATTAAGTGAAGAACTTCCGTTTGTGGTTGGTGGCTTTTGTTCTTATTCACCCGATGGAAAAAAACTTGCTGTCAATCGCGTGTTCCGCGAATTCAGAACATGGAAATATTATCAGGGAGGAATGGCTGATGATATTTGGATTTATGATTTTGCAACTAAACAATGGGAGAACATCACGAACAATGTGAATCAGGATATGCAACCAATGTGGAGTGGAACAAAAATTTATTACCTGAGTGACCGCGACCGCACCATGAATCTTTTCGCTTATGATTTAACTACAAAACAAACACGCAAGGTTACCAACTTCACTGATTACGATATTAAGTTTCCATCACTCGGCGACAACAACATTGTGTTTGAAAAAGGCGGTGATCTTTTTCTTTTCAATCTGCAAACTGAACAAACAACAAAAGTTAATGTGCAAATAGATAATGATGATAGCTGGAGCCGTGCTGAAATGATTGATGCTTCAAAGTTTATAGAAGGAAGTGCATTATCACCCGATGGAAACCGTATTTCATTTATTGGCAGAGGAGATGTTTGGACTGTGCCTGCTGAAACCGGAATCACTCGCAACCTCACTCAAACAAATGGCACACATGACCGCGAAGCAACCTGGAGCCCCGATGGAAAATATGTTGCTTACATCAGTGATGCAACAGGCGAAGATGAAATTTATTTGAAGCCGCAAAAAGGTGATGGTGATGCAATAAGATTGACTTCAAACGGTGATAATTATAAATATCATATTCGCTTTAGTCCTGACAGCAAAAAAATTATGTGGAGCGATCGCAAGCAAACACTCTGGTACGTTAACATTGATTCAAAACAAATTACACAAGTTGAACACTCCGATGTTGGCGAATATAATTTTTACGATTGGTCGCCCGACAGCAAGTGGATCACTTACGTAAGACCTGAGTGGAATACTTACAACCGAGTTTTCATTTACAATATTGCAAACAAAACTTCAACTGCGGTTACTGATAATTGGTACAACAGTTACGAACCCACCTTTAGCCGTGACGGAAAATATTTATTTCTGTTGAGCGACCGTGATTTTAATCCCACATTTTCGAATGTTGAATTCCAGATTTCTTATGGAAACATGACGAAAGTTTATTGCATTCCGCTTGCAAAAGAAACTGCATCGCCATTTGCACCAAAGAATGACGAAGTAAAAACTGATGAGCAATCGAAAGCAGATTCAACTTCTTCTTCCAAAAAGAAAAATGAAAAAACACCTGTTAAAACAGATGATGCAACAAAGCCAAAAGTTATTGATGTAAAAATTGATCTCGATGGAATTATGAATCGCCTGATTTCATTACCCATTGATGCAGCAAATTATTTCAACATCAATTCAATTGGCGACAATGTTTATTACCAAAGAACAAAACCCGGCGATACTCAATCTTCATTAATGATTTATAAATTGAAAGGAAAGAAGGAAGACAACCTCGGCAATGTTGATGGGTATGAAATTTCGGGTGATGGAAAGAAAATGATGATTGCCAATCATGGCAACTATTCCATCATTGATGTACCGCAATCAAAATTTACTACCGATAAGAATGTTGATTTAAGCGGAATGAAATTGTGGGTGAACAAGCATGATGAGTGGAATGAAATCTTTAATGAATGCTGGCGCCAGATGCGTGATTTCTTTTACGATCCTACTATGCAGGTAGTAAATTGGAATGCAATGAAAACAAAGTATGGTGCATTGGTTCCTTACGTAAATCATCGTGCAGATCTTACTTATATTATTGGTGAAATGATTGGTGAGTTAAGCATCGGTCACTCTTATGTTGGTGGTGGTGATGAACCAAAGCCCGAAAGAATTCCAATGGGAATGCTTGGCGCAAAACTTTCGAAAGATGCATCGGGGTATTACAAGATTAATAAAATTTTAGATGGTGCAAATTGGAGCAGCGATCTGCGTTCACCATTAAAAGAAGTGGGAGTAAATGTAAATGACGGTGATTTTATTCTTGCTGTAAACGGCGCACCAACCAATTCGATGAACGATATTTATTCATCACTCATAAACACTGCAGGCAAACAAGTTGAATTAACCATCAACAGCAAAGCATCTTTAGTTGGAAGCAGAAAAGTAATTGTGATTCCGGTTGCTAACGAAAAAGAATTGTATTACTACAATTGGGTGCAGCACAACATTCATTATGTTGATTCAATTTCGAATGGAAAAATCGGTTACCTCCATATTCCTAACATGGGTGTTGAGGGGTTGAATGAATTCATCAAACATTACTACCCTCAGCTAAATAAGAAGGCATTGATTGTTGATGACCGAGGTAACGGTGGTGGATTTGTTTCGGGATTGGTAGCAGAAAGATTATCGAAAGAATTGGTGTACTACAATATGAGCCGCAACCAAATTGGCGGCACCGATCCGCAAATGCTTTTAGGAC
>JBKJNS010000484.1:0-4995 GCA_046593455.1 Chitinophagales bacterium
ATTTTTTATAAAGTCGTCGAAGATGAAAATGCGCCGCTGTGATTCGGGGAAAATTTCCATGTAACGTTTCACCTGCTCATAATACATCCCGATCTCGATGTATAAATTGCTGATGCCCCATCCTTTCGGGTTGCGATTCATGTCTTTCTTCAGCGCAGTCATAAAATCTTCGGTCTCATAACCGATTCTTAAATCCATGAGATAATGACTGAAAGCACGATCAACAGGGTTGCGCAACATCATCATCACTTTTGCATTCGGGAATTTTGCGATTATGTTTTTAGCTGCTGCCTGCGAATACAAATAAGAGTTGGTGATTTCGCCTACAGCTTTTTGATCTTTCACATTTTTAAAAAGCTGCGCATAGTCGTTCCAGTCTTTTACAAAAGCATGAAAAATTCCTTCTTCCATATCACTCTCTAAAAATTTACTCAAATCTTTATTGAGTGATCGCGCATAGTTGGGGCGAAACTTGGTATTGTCAATATCGGTGCTGAAGTGATGGGTCTCTTTGATGGGAGCCATGTACACCTGAGGGTGCAACTTTAAATATTCATACAATGATGTAGTGCCGCTTTTTGCTGCGCCTACTACAAAAAAGTTAGGGAGTTTATTTGCCATTAAGTTTTAGAAAGTGCGGCGAAGATAATCATTGACTTTGCACAATTAATGCAACAGGCAACTTCGCTGCTTAAAGTTTTCTCCTTTCAAAACGAGATATATCATACTATTTCTCGTTTTAAAACGAGAAACATTAGGAATCCATTAGAGTAAATGATAGACACTAAAATAATTCAGATTTACTCCTTTATAAGAAAATAAAATTGATTGCAGAATTTATTGTCTCACAACCATCCACTCAAATCTCTCCCAATCAATTCCTGTAACTTCAACACATCCTCATGAAAGATTTTTTTAAGCCGCTCGCGGGTTTCAAGATTCATTTCTTTTTTTTCAAGATTGTATTTATACACCGTGCTCTGCACTTTCAAACGTAATCTTCTTCTCAATGCTTTGGGAAAAAAACTGCCGACAAATTTTTTCACCACATTTTCCTTCTTCAAAAATTTATTGATTGATTCAATTTTCCCTTCGCCGCTGGCGTTCAATTCTCCGCCAAAATCAAGTGGTAGTTTTTCTATTCCTAAAAACTCTTCCAATGAATTCACAACACCTGCAGCATTATTCCGCAAATCTTCACTCAAATAAATTTTGGTGGAAGGAAAATTTTCCAGAAATGCTTTCACCTGCTCATAATAAAATCCGCGCTGCACATATTGATAATCGAAGTGCCAGTTATTTTCCTTTCGCCATTGCTCTTTATCCAATGCTTCTTCAAATGAAAGCGACTCGGCACCATCGCGCAACTTGTGCATGTATTGCGAATATGCTCGGTCAACAGGATTGCGCAATGCGATTATAATCTTCACCTGTTCAGGATTGGGATGAATGCGTTTGATGTTTGCAATGCATTTTTGATAGAAGAAAAGATAGGTGGTAGATGATTCGCCGCGAATCATTTTTTCCTTTCCATCTTTAAAAAGATCGAGATAATCATTGATGTGATTGACTAAGAATCTTGGCTGCGTAATCAGTTTTCCATTGTTGATGAATTGCAAATCCTCTTCAGCCCAAACAAAATAGCCGGGTTCTTTTTTCTGACTCATGTAAACTTGCGGATGCTGATCAAGCGCATAGTGCAAGGTGGTGGTGCCGCCTTTGGCTGCACCTACGATGAAGAGATTGGGAAATATTTTTTTATCGCTCATTTTAATTATACCAAGAACCTAAATCACGATCAATTATTTTCTCAAGACGGTGAATATCATCAATAAAATATTTCTCAATCAATTCTTTCTCGCGCTTGGGATCGAGTTTAGGATTCTGAATGGTTGCTTCATTATTTTTGGTAATGAAATTCTGAACAGATTTTCTAAGTGATTTCGGAATCAGTTTTCCAAATATTTTCTTCAATGGGTTTTTCTTCCTCGTTAGGTCGTGAACCATTTTACTCTTGGGTGCTGCAGCTTCATTGCTCTTAACTCCTAAATTCAGCGCTGCTTTTTTTACACCCAAAAAATCCTGAATACGTTCAAATGTCGCTTTGCGGTTCTTTACAAAATCATCTTCCATCACCAAAAACAAAAAGTTTTCTTGTGGAAACAATTTCAGAAACCTTTCAACCTGAAGTGCATAATATCCTCTGGTAAAATAACTGAAATTGAATTTTTTTTCGGGGTCGGTATTTAGTCTTTCTGGTTCCTTTTCAATGGCATCATCAAAGCTTAAAGTTTCAAATCCTTTGCGCCGGCTCATGAGAAAATGCGAATAGGCGCGACTTACAGGATTGCGGAAAATGAAAATCAGTTTTACTTCCTTTCCCAAAGTATCATAAATACGCTGCGCTGATTTTTCTTCAAACATCATTGCAGGATCCACCTCACCAATTGCTTTCTGGTTTTTCCATTCACTAAAAAATTCTTTCTCGTACCATGCTTTTCCTTTCGAAAATTTTTCTTCAAAAACAAAAAACTTGGTCTCTTTTATTTTCTGGGGAAGAAAAATATCAGGATGCTGTTTGAGAATTTCATACAGCGTGGTAGTACCTGACTTTTGTGCGCCTACACAGAGGAAGTTTGGAAGCATGTTGATTTCGGAATTCGGAATTTGGATTTCAGATTTGTTTGCAAGTTACAAAACGGATTACTCAACTCCTCCAATTTGATCTTCAGTAGCTGTTGAATCGCCTTCGCCTTTTTTCTTCTCAGGCCTAAGTGCTTTTTTTACTTCTTTCAAAAAAGTTTTTGGATTAACATTAAAAATGTTCGTGAAGTCGAGTGTATAGAAACCATAATACTTTTTGATAAGGAAAAATGGTATCATGTTCATTACAATTACCCCCAGTGTATTTACGCACGCAGCTCCTACAGCACCGTACTTGGGAATTAAAACCAGGTCAAGCGCCACAGCGATAATAGTTGCTCCCACCATGATATTGCGATTCAGCTTTTGCTTTCCGGTCATTATTAGAAGGCTGTTGACAGGACCCGTTGCTGCATTAATGAACTGACCAATAGCAAGAATGATGAGTGCCAAACTTCCTTTTACAAAGCCCTCACCAAAGATACCCATAATGAAGGGTGCACCAATAATTACCACCGCAAGAATTGGAGCAGAACACCAGAAAATTATTTTAGTAACATATTGTGCCGACTTTTTTAGCTCATCCATTTTACCAAGTGAAAATAATTCGGCGAATTTTGGTGCTGCGGGAATAAGCAATGCCACCAGTGTAATGCGTGTGATAGTGGCTACTTTAAAAGCATTACGGTACACTCCTACATCTTCAATAGTTGCATAGCGCCCAAGAATAAAAGTATCGGCGTAGCCACGTATCAATGATGCAAAGGCAGCAACAAAAAGTGAAATGCCAATCCAGAATTTTTCATTGAAGTTGATGCCGGTTTCTGCTTTAGTAGAAAAGTAGCGTGAGAATTTAAGGTACCAGTAAAAGCTAAGAATTGCGGTGAGGGTAATGAATATTGTGTAAACTATTACAGGCACGTACAAATCACGGCGCGAGGTAAAAAGAAGAATACTGCCGAGAATGAGTATTCCGAAAACAAAGTTGCTGACATTATGCAGAAAAGCATACTCTTTAATTTTCTTCAATCCCCGTATGCCACCCGTGCTAATTTGAAAAACTGTTAATGGTAAAAGCGCTAATGATGCGATTTGAAAATATGGAGCAAGGTTCGGTTTTTTAAAAATGTCGCCGGCAATTTCATTTGCGAAAAAATAAATGATGGCTGAAATGCAAATGCTGAGGGGTATTGAAACCATCATGGATTTGTTGTACAAATCTTTTATCAAACTCCATTGCCGTTTCACATAATATTGCGCTCCAAAGCGGGTCATTAATGTATCGGAACCAAGTTTTGAAATGCTGTTACAGAAATTCAGCAATGATTGAGTGAGGTTGTAAACTCCTGTTCCTGCAGCGCCGGTTGTTCTGGCAAGCATGACAGCAAATACCCAGTTGAGTGCCATACCAATGAGGCGCATGGCAAATGCTGACATGCCGCCCTTAACAATTTCTGAGGTGTGTTCACCTTTTGTTTCTTTTTCCACAAATTTATTAGTGAAGGATTTTTTGTTCAATTTTAATTATTGTAGCCAGGAACTTAAATCTCTTCCTGTAATCGTCTGCAATTGATGTACATCTTCTTTAAAATATTCAATCAGCAATTTTCTTGTTTCAGGATTCATGGGTTCGGTTTTCTCCATAAAATTTTTGGTAAAGAATTCATTGGTGCGAACTCCTTTTCTCTGGGGTGCAAATACTTTGTAAATCTTCTTCAAAATATTGTCGCTCATAAATAGCCAGCGCAATACAGGGTTCTTCCATTTTTTTCCTCCCTTATTCCACTGCCGTGTGTAATCAACAGGAACATTTTTATCTACACCTAAAAATTCCAGCACACCTTTTAAAACCGCTTCGGGATTTTTTCTAAACTCATCATACCACATGATGTGGAGATTCGGGAAATTATCTTTGTATGCTTTCACTGCATCGGCATAAAGTCCCATGCGTTTGTATTGCATAAAGAGTGTTGCATTATTTTGCCAGCGCTCATCTTCTTTCTCCAAGGCTTCTTCAAAAGAATATTTTTCATCGGGATTATTTACATGAACAAAGTTGTAAGCTGAATAAGCACGATCAACCGGATTGCGAAGAATCATCATGATCTTTACATCAGTTCCCAGATATTTTTTGATGTTACGAATTGCTTCTTCATGAAAAAATAAATACATCACGCTCGCTTCACCAATTGCTTTTTTGCCTGATGAATTATCAAAGAGATGGAAATATTTTTTCTCATCATCGAGCCATTTCTGAATTCTGCCTTGTACTTCTTTGGCAACAAAAAACTGCGGCTCTTTCATGTTTGGCATAAAGATGTCATGATGCTGTATCATGTAATTGTACAGCGA
>JBKJNS010000485.1:0-3008 GCA_046593455.1 Chitinophagales bacterium
ATACAATTTGATATTTCGAGTTTTGCCGCAGGATTTTATTTTGCTGAGATTGTTGCAAGTAGCGACAAGCAAGTATTAAAATTTGTTAAGCAATAAACAGATTAGGAAAATAAATAAAAGCAGCGGTAAATATTTGCCACTGCTTTTATTTTCTAACAGGTAATAATAATTTATTTCAAAAAAAAATACTTCACCTTTATATCCTTCATAAAAACCTAAATTCAAAAATCAATGAAACTATTTACACCACTTTTAATTTTAATTTCTGCTTCTTGCTTCGGGCAGTTTCAATTTATTTCTCCTGTTCCGAATTCAACTATGAATAATGTTGAACACAACATTGTGATTAGAGAAGGTTCACAGCTTAATTCATCATCGGTAAACAGCAATTTATTTACTGTAAGAGGAAGTGTAAGCGGAACACACACTTTTAAAACTGTTCTTGCCCGCGATGGCAAAACTATTATTCTTACCCCTGAAAATAATTTTGCTTACAATGAAAAGGTAACTGTTACCATTGCAAGTGGCCTTAAAACTGATTCAAAAAAACAAATTGGTCAATATCAATTTTCATTTACTACTCACCGCGAATACACTGAAGCTGAAAAAGAAAATTTCAGGAATGCAAAACAGATTTTACTTGAAAATGAAAAAGCGAGAAACGGCATCAGTAATGAAGATGGAGGAGATGAAGTTGAAGAAAGAAATTTTACAGGCGGCTACATGATTTTAAAAGACTCTGCTTCAACGCCGGGTCAATTATTTTTTGATGAATGGGGAAGCGCTGGCGCCAGTAAATATGATGGCTATAACATTCTTGAACCTAATGGTGATTCAGTTTACTTTAGTCCTAACACTTCATTCTGTACTGATTTTGATTTGAACCCGAATGGCTACCTGTCCTACTTCAGTTACGGCTTTTTTGCTGTACTCGATTCAAATTATAATAACATTGATAATTATTATGCTGCTAATGGTTTTGGAATGGATGCACATGAGTTTACATTGGATGTTGATGGTAACGCATGGTTTATTGCTACTGATTATGAAGTATTTGATATGACGGTTTATGATCCAAGTTATTGCTCAAATGCTACAATCATTTACACCGTGATTCAAGAATTAGACAAGGACAAAAATTTGATTTTTGAATGGAACAGTAAAGATTATGTTGACATAACAGAAGCGCCGCACGAGAACCTTGCTTATTGTTACATTGATTACATGCATACTAACTCAATTGATGTTGGCGCCGATGGAAACATAATTACCTCAAACCGACACCTTGATCAAATAATTAAAATCGATAAGAATACAGGCGGATTTATCTGGCGCCTTGGAGGTGACAGCAATCAATTTACTTTCATCAATGAACCCGAGCCATTTACTTATGAGCATTGTGCAAGAGAACTTGAAAATGGAAATATTATATTATGGGATAACGGTGATTGGCATTCACCTGCGCATTCAATGGCAAAAGAATATCAACTGGATCTTGAAAATAAAACGGCTACTCTTGTTTGGAGTTATCAGCCATTAACTTATCAATACAACAAAGCCTATTGGTGGGCAATGGGTAGTGTTCAGCGTTTATCAAACGGAAATACGATGATAGGTGGTGGCTGGGATGGCAGCAGCAGCCCGCAATCTAATTTCTATGAGGTTACCCCTACCGGTAAGGTAGTTTGGGAACTCGAACTTAACAATACAAAAAATCTGGTTTCATACCGTGTACATAAACATTCATGGAATCCTTGCGCTCCTGTAAATCCGGCTGGTATTGAAGTTAAAAAAATTACGAGCACCTCTGCAAAAGTTCTTTGGGATTCAGTGAGCAATGCAACATCTTATGATGTTCAATACCGCAAAGCAAAAAACACCGAGTGGAAAGTCAAAAACACAATAAAGATCAGCAAGAAACTAAGCAATCTTGCATCGGATATTGAATATGTTTATCAGGTAAGAACTTATTGTGCCAATGGTCATGTTTCTGATTGGTCGGCGATTGATACTTTTAAAACTTTACCTGCAAAACTTTTATCACCCGAATCAGCAATGGCAGCTTCACTTGAACTAAGTCCTAATCCTGCTTCTGGATTTGTGAATATTGAATTTGAATTAAATGAAGATCAACCTGTAACTATTTCATTTTATAATGTTGAAGGGAAATTAATTTCAACTTCAAATCAATTATTATCAGCGGGAGATCAATCAATGCAGTTTGATATTTCAAAATTCCCGGCAGGATTTTATTTTGCTGAACTAATAACAGCTAATGAAAAACAAAACATCAATTTTGTAAAGCAATAAGTTGCAATTCATTCAACAGCCAAAAGCAGTGATAATTTATTTTATCACTGCTTTTATTTTTAATTAATAAAATGTCTTTGGGTCTTTACTATTTCATTTCAACAAAAAACCTCAACTTTGCTTCATATATTATCTATCAAGAATACGCTATGAAAGGTTTAAAGCTTACACTGATTTTATCCTTTACCATCATTGGTAATTTATTTGCCGGTTTTCACTATGTGTCTCCTTTGCCAGGTTCAAGGTGCCTGCCAATTAATCACTGCATTATTTTAAGGGAAGGAAATTTTATTGATGCTTCTTCCATCAACGAAAATCTTTTTTCAATTCATGGCTCAAAAAGCGGCGATCATAAATTCTCCATTTCTTTTGCTGATGATGGCAAAACAATTATACTGAATCCCGAAACAGTTTATGCTTATGATGAAGAAGTAACAATAACAGTTGAAAAAGGGTTGAGAAAAAATACAGGCGATTCAATTGCTGATTATTCATTCAATTTTTTTACAAGACGTGCTTATTCCCCCGCAGAAGAAGAAAGCCTTAGACATCTGCACAGAGATTTACAGGAGCAAGAATTAATTGAAAACGGAATTGACACTGTTGCTTTATCAAATGCCGAAGTGCGTGATATCACTGGCAGCTTTGAAATAATTGTAAATAACAATCCTTCACCGGGAGAAATATTTTATGATGTG
>JBKJNS010000009.1:0-3488 GCA_046593455.1 Chitinophagales bacterium
GTTCACGCTGCCAACAAAGTGATCGGCAATAACAAGATGCAGATCAACAAAGAAATTTGGACTGAGAATCATTCAGGTGAAAAAATAAAAGTATTCAAAGCAGCGAGTGATAATGAAGAAGGGAAATTAGTGGTCGATAATATTTTTGAAGAGAAGATGCGCAACCAAAGAATGAACAGTGAGTTTGCAATTCTTTACCGCACGCATGCACAGTCACGTTCATTTGAAGAAGCATTGCGCCGCTTAAATATTCCATACATCATCTACGGCGGCGTTTCATTTTACCAGAGAAAGGAAATTAAAGACCTGCTTGCATACATGCGCCTTACCATGAATCACTTTGATGAAGAAGCACTCAAGCGCATTGTAAATTATCCAACACGCGGCATCGGGCAATCGGGCATTGATAAGGCATTGATTGTTGCGAATGAAAAGAACATTAGGTTGTGGCAAGTGCTTGAATTTTGTAATGATCATTTGCCCGGTAACAGAAGCAACAACTCCATTATTGATTTTGTAAACAAGATCAAGAGTTTTGCAACCATGGTGAAAACACACAATGCTTTTGACCTTGCTTCTTACATCGCAAAAACTTCGGGGCTGTTGCAAGAGTTGCACAATGATAAAACCATTGAAGGGTTAAGCCGTTACGAAAACATTCAGGAGTTGCTCAATGGCATTAAAGAATTTACAGAACGCAGTATTGCTGAAGATAAAGACCCTATTGAACAAGAGTGGGTAACAGTTGATGGTGAAGTGCTGAATGAAAAACTGCTCGATAAATCTTTAGGTGCTTACCTGCAAGAAATTTCTTTGCTCACCGACTTTGATAAAAAAACAGAAGGTGATGATCGTGTTCGGCTCATGACGATTCACTCCGCCAAAGGTTTGGAATTCTCTTGTGTGTATGTAGTTGGGTTGGAAGAAAATCTTTTTCCCAATACCATGAGCATGAACAGCCGCGAAGATCTGGAAGAAGAGCGCCGCCTGTTTTATGTAGCCATCACCCGAGCCGAACACAAACTTGCCATTTCATTTGCGAGCACCCGCTATCGCTACGGCAATCTGCAACACAATGAGCCGAGCAGGTTCTTAGATGAAATTGATCCTTCGGTTTTAGAGTTTGCTTATGTGCACCATCACATGAATGCATCATCGAAAGAAGAAAAATTTTCAAAGGTTACCATTCCCATTAAAAAAGAAAATCAATATGCGCACAAGCCGGCATCAGATTTTGTAGCCGATGATTACACTTTGATTCAAACAGGAATGGATGTGGAACATCAGCGATTCGGAATCGGAAAAGTGATTCACTTAGAAGGCAATCCCAAGGATAAAATGGCAACCATCTTTTTTCAAAATGAAGTGGGGCAGAAAAAAATTATGCTGCGATATGCGAAGCTACGAATTGTGAAGAGTCAAATTTCACTTGAATGAGTTCACGAGATCGTCCCGAAAAAATCGGGACTAAGTTGTGAAGTGTGATAGGATGATGAATTAAAGTTATTGGTTGTCTTATTCGATTATGATTTCTAACTTTACAAAAACAAAAACAAATGTTTGCAATCAAAAAGAAATTTATTGTAGATGAGAAACAGAATAAAGTCGCAGTTCAATTAGACATTGTAACATTTCAAAGAATTGAAGCGCTACTTGAAGACCGCCTGCTAATTCACGCAATGAAAAAAAACAGGAAAGAAGATAATTTGACATTGAGCGAAACAAGAGCGTACTATAAGAAACTTCCAAAAGCAATGTAGCTTGAAAGTTACAGTCAATAAAAAATTCGCTAAAGATTTATCACGTATTCCTTCAAGCGAAAGAAAGCGGATTGAAAAATTGGTTTTTGAAGATGCTGAAAAATTCAAATCAATTGAAGCAGCAGGAATTTTCGAGAAACTAAAAGGGTACAAAATTTATTACCGTGCGAGGTTTGGTGATTATCGGGTAGGCGTTCGTTACGAACATGAAGAATTGGTTTTTGAGAGAGTGCTTAACAGAAAGGAAATGTACAGGCAGTTTCCATAAAATATTCTGCTGATTCAAAATCAACATCGGAATTGGAAAAGTGATTCACTTAGAGGGAAACCCCAAGGATAAAATGGCAACCATCTTTTTTCAAAATGAAGTAGGGCAGAAAAAAATAATGTTGCGCTATGCGAAGTTGCGGATTGTGAAGAGTCAAATTTTTCTTGAATGAGTTCACGCGATCGCTTAGCCAAGTTGTAAAGATTATTGTGATGAAAAAGGGCTAACTCTCAACAACCATTTATCGGTGTTGCACAATAAATTTTCCTTCCAACACAGCACTCTCATTTTTTACATTAATAAAATAGATACCCGATACCCAGTTACTGCAATCGATTTTTAAACTGTTGTAGCCATCGGTTTTTATATTTTCATTCAGCATGTTTTCACCTAATTCATTTATTATGCTGATAAAACACGATTCATTTTTCATTTTTAAAAAATTAATCTCCACCATTTCATCAGCAGGGTTTGGAAAAATGAATTCAAACTGCGGCTTGTTTTCTTCTTCATCGGCTGCTCTCGAATAGACTTGATTCGTAAGTGAGCAAGTGATATTTATAGGATCTGTATCTGTAAACTGCAAACGCAAACTTGCCAGTGTATCGCGATAAGTTTGAATGAGTGAATCATAGGCTGCAACATTAATCAGGTTATTGTTTTCAAGCGGATCATTTACCAGATCAAAAAATTCTTCTGTAGCAGAATTGCAGTAATCATAGTTGTATTTGTATTCAAGTGATCGAACTGTTCTTATTGCCGGCACTCCGCCCAATCCGCCATACTCATATAAAAAATTCTTTCGGTGAATAGAATGCATCGCAAGCTGATGCAATGAAATTCCATCCATACCAAAAGCATCTTCAATGCCTGCGGCTTCCAA
The DNA here is from genome assembly GCA_046593455.1 of Chitinophagales bacterium. GTDB lineage: Bacteria > Bacteroidota > Bacteroidia > Chitinophagales > UBA10324 > JAJAYG01. The sequence goes on from JBKJNS010000009.1 coordinate 2,912, forward strand.
AATGGTTGGTGCAAGATCAATGTTAGAAGCCATCTCATCATCAATCACAGTTGAATCATTAAACCATTTTGGATACCGAATAAAAAGCGGCACCCTGATGGATTCTTCATAGGGAATTTGTTTGCCATCTAAAAGATGTTCGCCTTTCATGTAACCATTATCACTTGTAAATATGATCATGGTGTTATCTATAATTCCTTTCACACTCAATACATCCATCAACGTATCAACATTATCTTCGAGTGCAGCAAGGCATTGGAATTCGAAAAGCCGAATTGAATCTGTTAGTGATGAATCAGCATCCCACCTGCTTCCATTGTTATAAATGTAGGAGGGATAATTTTGAGTGTAGCGATAGAAGTTCGAAGGAAACGGCATTACATCATTCACAAATAAATTTTGATCTTCTGTTCTTGGTATTGTAGGCCCGTGCGGAACAACAGTAAAAAACATAAGCAGAAATGGTTGCCCTGCAGGAACGGTATCCAAAAATTGCAAGGCAAATTTTTCAGAGATGTCGGCATAGTGCCCCGTGTAGGTAGAGGTAACTCCATTCACTTTAAACTTTGGATCAATG
>JBKJNS010000131.1:0-3666 GCA_046593455.1 Chitinophagales bacterium
ATGAGTGAATAGATGCGCGGGCGCGGGTAAATGCTGTTATCAATTCCATTAAATACTTCGGGATCTAATCCAGAGTAGCCTGTAATTACAAAAACGTTTTGAACCGTTCCTGTAATATTTAAAGATGCTTTATCCTGAATGATGTTACCGAAGTTGTAACCAACATTCAAATAATCCATTCTTACAAATGATGCATCTTCAATATAGTAATCAGATTGGAATTGTGATTTCTGAAATTCAGTATTGTAGTAATCAGTTGAAAGATTATTGATATAGTTTTTAGAACCATCAACACGATCATAACTACCACTGCCTGAGTTGATGTTATTGTAAACATAATTTCCAAAACTTCCTCTCAATGAAAAACCTGCCGACCATTTTTTATATCTTGCTGTTGCATTGAATCCAAGGTATAAATCGGGTGCCGCTTTTTTGTAGCGATACTTATCTGCAGCAGTAATAACACTATCGCCATTTAAATCTGCAAAGCCACCTTCAATTGGTTTTCCGTTCTCATCATACAATTGTTTGTATACATAAAATGAATTGGTGGGAAATCCTACTGAATGAATCTGAATGGTATTGCCAATTCCAACACCGCCAATTCCGCCTGTTAAAATTCCAAGGCTTGAACTGTCCTGTACTTTAGAGAGCTTGGTAATTTCATTTTTGTTATAAGTAACGTTTACACCTAAATCAAAATAAAAATCTTGTTTATCAGCAACTACATAAGCTAACGTTGCTTCAACACCCTTATTCTCCAAACTTCCAATGTTGGTTAAAATATTATTGGTAAAATTTGTACCTGCGGGAACAGGAATTACAGCAAGCAAATCACTTGTTAAACGATGGTAAACATCAACCGACCCGTAAAGTCTTCCGTTCATGAAACCAAAATCTAAACCGATGTTACGAGTTTCTGTTTCTTCCCATTTGATATTTGCATCATAACCATCGGGGCGCAATACATAGTAGAAAGTATTTCCAAACGGAATTTGTGCTGTGCTTGTGCCTTGGGAATAGTTTGCGATGTATGGGTAATCAGAAAAAATATCCTGTTGCCCGGTAATTCCCCATCCTAATCTTAATTTAAGATTTGAAAATACTTTTGAATCTTTCATGAAAGGTTCATCACTGATTCTCCATGCAAATGCCGCCGAAGGAAATAAGCCCCATCTTGTATCGGGGCTAAAGCGCGAAGAGCCATCATCACGAAGTGTGAAAGTGAAAAGATAGCGCTGAGCAAAAGTGTAATTCACTCTTCCGTAAAAGGAAATCAAAGTATGTTGAGTTCTGAATGGGGTGCTTGCCGGTGTAATTGTGTCGCCGGCAGCATTAATGTCGGGATATCCGAAATCATTTCCATTTACATCAGTATAAGGTGTCCAGGGGCTTGCTGTAATCCAATCCTGATATGAGTATCCACCTGTAAGATCAAGTTTGCTGTTAATGCTTTTCAGATCCTTTGTATAATTTAAATAGAACTCAAGTAATTTATTGTTCTTACCCTGGTCATATTGTGTGTTTACTCCATGCCGCAAAAAATTTGAGGCTGCATTTGAATCAACGTAAACGGTTCCATTGCTTCTTGTCCAATCACCACCAAGATTAAGGTTGGCTCTTAACTCAGGTAAGAAATGAAACTTATAATCGAGTTGAACATTTCCAAGAAATCTGTTTACATTACTCTTGTCGTCTCTTGATTCTAATAATCCAAGAGGATTTTTAGGAGCCAGCGTATTGGGTTTGCCGGTGGTGGGATCGAGCCACTCAAAATAACCATTGTAAGTAGAGGTATCAGAATAAATTGGTTGTGTGGGATCAAATCCTACAGCAGATCCAATAGCACCCTGATCAGCGAAAAAATTATTTGTGTATGAATATTTTGCATTGATAGTTACGCTCAAATGATTTTCTAAAAATGTTGGAGTCATGCTTAATGTTGCATTGGCCCTATTGAATTGCGAGCGCAATAGCACACCCGAATTATACATGTATCCCAATCCAAGGCGATAAGGAAGATTTTTTATTCCGCCTGTAAAAGTTAAATTGTTATCACTGCTAATAGCGGTGCGGTAAATTTCATTCTGCCAATCGGTATTGCTGGTTCCTAATAATTCTTTTTGTTTATCAGTTCCATTGGTATTAACAAGATCTCTGAATTCATCTGCTGTTAAAACATCAACATGTTTTGATAGCGTTGAAACTGAAAGATTGGTATTGAAACCAATGCTTAATTTTCCTGAACCTGGTCCGCGCTTAGTTGTAATAATGATTACGCCGTTTGCTGCACGTGAACCATAGATAGCTGCAGCAGATGCATCTTTTAATACGGTAATATTTTCAATGTCTGCCGGGTTAATAAGATTGAGCGCATTTGCTGAACCGGCAACACCATCATTATCTACCGGTACGCCATCAATAACAATCAAGGGGTCGTTACTTGCATTGAGCGATGAACCACCTCTGATTCTAATTGTGCTTCCCGAGCCGGGTGCACCACCATTAGAAGTTATTTGAACACCTGCAACTTTACCGGTAATCAATTGCTCTGGTGTTGCAATATTCCCTGTTCCAAAATCCTTGGTAGAAAGTGAAGTAATGGAGCCTGTTAAATCTTTCGATGTTTTTGTGCCGTAACCCACTACCACCACTTCATCGAGCGATTGATAATCGGGTTTAAGATTAATGTCAACTGTTTGTGTTTCGCTTGTTGTTGTAACACTTTGCAAAAACGTTGTGTATCCAACATAGGAAACCTGAAGATTATAAGTTCCGGGGGGAACATTCATGATTTCAAAGGTTCCGTCTTCTTCAGTAGTAGCACCATACTGGCTGCTACTTAGCTGAACGGTTGCATAAGGAACAGGCTGCGATTTTTCATCGAGCACTTTTCCTTTGATCGAACTGTTTTGTGCCCACAAGTTAACAGTGGAAACTAACAGCAGCAGCATGCAAAAAAGCAATTGCGTGGTAGATTTTTTCATGTAGTTAGAAAGGTTTTTAGACCTTGCAATATTAAGTATTCCCTTAAACAAATTATGAAATCATTATGAAAAAATAATTCGCATAAATTGCATGAGTTCTTACGCCGTTAATTAATTGCATACATTAAGAGAGTGCAACTTTAAACAAATCAAATTCTGTAAGGTCTAAGTTGGAAAAGAGAATTCAATCATGTACGTTTGAAACCATTCTAAAAAAATAATTTTAATCATGAAGAAAATATTAATGCTCATTTTCCTTATCAATAATTTTTATGGTGTACAATCGCAAGAGCTAAGTAAACCGCTGGGCAATTTAATATCGATGAAAAAAATTTCGAACGGAATTATTATTCAAACCGATTTCGGAAATTTGAAAGCCATAGTTTATTCTGCAAATGTCATTAAGATTGATGTTACAAAAAATGCTATATTCAATGATTTCTCCTATGCCGTTGTTGCCGAGCCCGATGCAAATGTTAAGTATGTTTTGAAGGAAGAAAAGGATGCAATCACAATCACCACCGATTCAGTTCAACTGATAATTACAAAAAAACCCGTGCGTGTTTCTCTTTATAATTTGAAAGGAAATTTAATAAGCGGAGATGATGCAGGATTCGGAACTTCTTGGATTGGAAATGAAATCACTACCTACAAAAAATTATTTGCCGATGAAAAATTT
>JBKJNS010000235.1:0-5287 GCA_046593455.1 Chitinophagales bacterium
TATCCGGGAAGATTTTACGGACAAGGTGGTAATCCGACTCATTGGAATGTCGATTTGGTGAAGCATCAATTGGATGAAATGGAAGAGGAACTGTTGATTCGCAATGAAGAAGTACAAATTGATTCACTTCGCTTCGGCGGCATTGTTGAAGACCTTGAAACATTTGCGGGCAAACCAGATTTGATTGGATGGGTGAATATTTTTCTTTCTTCACATGAATTAAAAACACGTTTTGATAGCCGACCAAAAAATGAAAGACCGCCTGATGTGGCAGAAATATTTTTTATTCCATTCAATAAAAATTCTATCAACAATTTTTTATTGAATAAAACAAAGCCATCACAGTTTTGTCCGCCGGCACATGGAGGATTGAAAATGTTGGAGTCAATATTTAATCTTATAAGCTAACTCCATCGGAGTAAAAAAAACCTCCGGCGGAGTAGCCCCGAATTTATTTTCACTGTTGCACATTGAAAACTTTGCTTCGTCCTTTCAAACACAAATCTTATTTTTAACATCAAAGAATTTCATTTCCCATGAAAAACATCTTCATCATTTGTCTGCTGCTGATTCCATTCGCCGCGCACTCGCAAAAAGAAGGCAACATCTGGTACTTTGGTTACAATGCAGGAATTGATTTTAACAGCGGCTCAGCAGTGAGCATCAGCGGACCTATAAACACATGGGAAGGTTGTGCTGACATCTGTGATGATAACGGCGATGTGCTTTTTAGCACTGATGGTATTACTGTGTTTGATAAGAATGATGCTTTTCTCACTAATGGATTAAAAGGAAATCCTTCTACAACTCAATCAGGTGTGATTGTTCCGTCACCGGCATCGCCCGATCAATTTTACATTTTTACAGCGAGCGAACAAGCAAGCCCGAATGGAATCAACTACAATATTATTGACATGACTTTGAATGGCGGCTTAGGGCAAATCACTTCACTCAACAATCAATTGCTTGCTCCATCGTGCGAAAAAATTACTGCTGCTTTGCAGCCAAACGGAAAAGATGTTTGGGTAATTGTGCATGCATGGGGCACCAATGAATTTTATGCATACCCTCTTACCTCATTGGGTGTTGGCGCACCAGTGATCACAGGCATTGGTTCTATTTACCCTAAAGATATTTACAACACAGCGCAGGCAATCGGGCAAATGAAAATGTCGCCCGACGGAAAAAAGATTGCTTCATCAATGAGCTTTGTTGCAAACCAACCTGTTGAAGTTTTTGATTTCGATAATGCAACAGGGAAACTCAGCAATCAAATTAATCTTCCTACGCAGGGAGAATGTTACGGCATCAGTTTTTCAAAAGACAACTCAAAAATTTATTGCGCTGTGGGTCCGGTGTTTGGCGCTTCAAATATTTTGCAATTCGATATGAGCGCAGTTGATATTCCTTCCTCAAAATTTATTTTAAAAAATAATGTCTATGATGATTACGGATCATGTCAGTTAGCACCTGATGGAAAAATTTACATTGCAAAAAATGGGGGTGCGGCATTAGATGTAATTAATTTCCCCAATGAAAAAGGAATTTCATGTGGTTATGTTTACAATGGATTTCCATTGCAGTTCGGCGCATCGGGGTTGGGATTACCAAATTTCTTGGATAATTTTTTTGGCGACAACTGTACTTTGTTGTTAGGAAAAGATACCACTTTCTGCGGTGCATTTACATTAACCCTTAAGCCCGATACAGGCGCAACTTCTTATGTGTGGCAAGATGGTTCGGGCAATGAAACTTTTACTGCAACTACTCCCGGCAAATATTATGTTACTGCAGTTTTCCCCAATGGATGCACCGCTTCTGATACCATTCAAATTGATACTTCAGATCTTTCAATTGATCTTTACAGCGATACCACAATTTGCAGAGGAACAACTGTGGTGTTGCATGCAGGTGCAGGTTATTCAACTTACACATGGAGCAATGGAAGCAACAATGAATCAACTGTTGCCGACTCAGGTTCTTATTCCATAATTGTTACCGATGTTTTTGGCTGCGAAGCAACTGACACTATTGAAGTACACATTGATGACATCACTGTTTCACTTGGAAATGATTTTCCCATTTGTGCAGGTGCAACAACAACCATTGATGCAGGCGCAGGTTACGAAACCTATTTGTGGCAAGATGGAAGTACTGATCAAACAATCAATGTTGACTCAGGCAATTACAATGTGATTGTAACTGATGTGTTTGGATGCACAGCAACCGATGATATTTTTATTTCACTTTCCGAAGTTTATGTTTCATTGGGGATTGATACTGCTGTATGCAATGGTGTTGGATATTTGATGAATGCAGGCAGTGGTTATGCAACTTATTTGTGGATGAATGGAACAACCGATTCAACGCTGCTCTCCAACCAGCCGGGAATTTATTCTGTGATTGTTACAAACGATTTAGGTTGTGCGGCAAGTGATTCTATTTTAATCGGTGATGTTATTTGCGATCAGATTTTTCTACCCATTGCATTCTCACCAAATCAAGATGGCACCAATGATAGCTATCACATTTTGAATGCTGAAGATGTTGCCGCGCTCGATTTTAATATTTACAACCGTTGGGGTCAATTAATTTTTACAAGCAATGATGCTACGATTGGTTGGAATGGTAAATACAAAAACCAGGATTGCGATCTTGGTGTTTACATTTTTGTTTTGAATGGTGTGCTTAAGAATGGCATTGCTGTTTCTATGAAAGGGAATGTGACGTTGGTGAGGTGAGGTGAGGTAATCCGTGACCATAAAAAGGAGACATGGATTTGGGAAAAATAAATAGAAAAAATTAATTTAGCAGAAAAGAAAACACAATGCAATACCTCGAACGAATTACTTCCAACGCCAATGTGATGTTAGGGAAACCGGTGATCAAAGGAACAAGAATCACAGTAGAAATTATTCTTAAGAAGCTAAGCGAAGGCGCAACATCAAACGATGTTATTGAAATGTATCCGCATCTTACTGTTGATGATGTTAATGCTGCATTGTTCTATGCTTCTGAAGTTATTTCACGTGAAGAAGTTATTTCAGTTACTCAATGATACTTGCCGATGAACATATTCCGGCAAAAATAATTGCGGCTATAAGAGCAATTCCGTTTGAGGTGATTAGTGTAAGGGAAGTTTATAAAAGTGAGGCTGATAATAAATTAATTGAACTTGCTCAGGTTCAATCGCTAATAATTATTACAGAGGATAAAGATTTCGGTGAATGGGTTTTTGCCCATCACCTTCCAACAGCAGGAGTAATTTTTTTTAGATATCAGTTATAAACTTACAGATACATTTACTTTAAACTTAGTCAACTATTTAAAAATTAATTCTGAAAAACTCAAAGGAAAATTTGTAACAATATCAGTTGATAAAATAAGAGTGAGGGAAATATAATTTAGTAGTCGGTTCGGATAACTTTTTTTTGAAACCAATAATGTACTTCATTGGCTAATTAGTAAAACGGCAAGACCTCTTTTTATTATTTGCATCAATTCACAATTCTTTTTAAAAATGAAATCAGTATTTCCAATCATCAAAACCGACAGGTTGTTACTCCGGCAGTTTGTGGAAGACGATCTTGAAAATGTTTTCAAAGGACTTTCTCACCCCGATATAATTAAATATTACGGAGTAAGTTACAACACACTGGAATCAACCAGAGAACAAATGAAATTTTTTGCAGACCTTGAAGAAAATAAAACAGGAATCTGGTGGGCAATATGTTCTGCCGACAACAAAATTTTTTATGGTGCCGGAGGGCTTAATAGTTTAAATAAAAATTTCAAAAAAGCAGAAATTGGTTTTTGGTTACTTTCAAACTTCTGGGGGAAAGGAATTATGAAAGAAGCAGTGCCCTTAATTTGTAACTACGGTTTTAACAATTTGGGACTACATAGAATAGAAGGTTTTGTTGAATCGGAAAATGATAATTGTAAAAGAGCAATGGCGAAACTTGACTTTATTCTTGAAGGAACAATGAATGATTGCGAAATAAAAAACGGAAGATTTATAAGCCTTGATATTTATTCTAAACTAAACTTAAAAAGTTAAACGAATGAAAAATATACTACCAATATTATTTCTGTTTTCTTCATTCGCATCCTATGCTCAAATTCCAACTGATAGTTTGAAGGGGTATTACAATTTCAATAATTCTTTGAATGATTTCTCGGGTAATTCAAACAACATTACTTCGGGTAGCGGCACTTTCACCACAGATAGATTTGGTGAAGCAGATAATGCATTTCTTCTGGATGGCATAAATGATTCATTGGTATTTCCTATTGATGAATTTGCTCCTGTTGCCGGTGATTTTACAATTTCATTCTGGTACAAAACAAATTCATCCGAAATCATGAATTTATTTTCATCTAAACAATCACCGGATGATACCACCAATAATTTTGAAATTCAGTTGAACAGCCACAGTGCCTATTACCTCGAATACCTCAAGCAAAGCTGGTATCAAACTTTTGTTTACTGGAACGGATCAGGGAACAATCCAAATGCACTTGGCGAAGGAGCCCCTGGTAATTTTACTAAAGGTGAATGGTGTCATTTTCTTATTACAAGAAATGCCGACACATTTAAAATCTTTAGAAATCATGATGAGTATATTTTTAGTATTGACAATTTATATGGCGGCCCGCTTGGTGATCCTACAGAATTAGTTTTCAGCTCTTCACCCCATCACTTCAAAGGCGCTATTGATGACATGCGTTTTTATAACCGTGGAATGAATCAGGCGGAAGTTGATCTGCTGTGGTTTGAAAACAGCCCCTTCCATTTTATTTCCCCGAATGCTACTGATGCCTACGTTCAATCATCAAGTCCTTTGATTTATTGGACTTACGATACCACACAAGTAAGCGATTCGATCAACGTTGACTATCGAATAAACAATGGAGCATGGTTGGCATGGGAACCACATTCGCACATGGCTTATGAAAATGCTTTTTACATGAGCCTCTCAGGTTATGCTCCCGGAACTTTTATTGAAGTGCGTGTTGCTGACCGTGCCGATACCACTTTGCAATTGCGCACCGGTTCATTTACAGTGAGTGAATATGATTGGGTTGAAGTAACCTATTCATTGCCCTTTACAGCAAGAGACGGATCGGGGTTACTCAACTTCAAAAATAAAATGTGGTTACTCGGTGGCTGGGATCCGCCCAATCATTATCCAACTTATACCCATAGCGAAGTGTGGAGTTCTTCTGATGGGAGCAATTGGAATTACGAAACAACAGCGCCATGGCCGCCTCGGCATTGTGCCGC